>NZ_JBHWJJ010000033.1:64905-69697 GCF_042732005.1 Streptomyces sp. NPDC059851
CCAAAACAACCCAGTCCCCCCCCCCCCTCCCGCCCCCACCACCCCCCCCCCCCAACCCACCCCGCCGCGGGCGCCCCCACCCCCCCCCCCCCCCCGGACTCTTATCCGACACGCACATCGGAGGCCCTGCGGTGCACGAACTGCCGCAACAGCTGGCCAACGGCCTTGCCCTCGGTGCCCTTTACGGCCTCATCGCCATCGGGTACACCATGGTCTACGGCATCGTCCAGCTCATCAACTTCGCCCACGGCGAGATCTTCATGATCGGGGGCTTCGGCGCCCTCACCACCTACACCGCACTCCCGAGCGGAACCTCGCTCCTGGTGGCGATACCCCTCATGATCCTCGGAGGCGCCCTCGCCTCCGTCGCCGTGGCGACCGCGGCCGAACGCTTCGCCTACCGGCCACTGCGCAGCGCCCCCCGCCTGGCACCCCTCATCACCGCCATCGGCCTCTCGATCGCGCTCCAGCAGCTCGTCTGGCAGTTCTACCCGGACGCCAAAAAGGCAGTGAGCTTCCCCGAGTTCACCGGCAAGGCGTTCCAGATCACCGACAACCTCGCCATCCAGCGCGCGGACGCCTTCGTCCTGGCCCTCGCCCCGCTCTGCATGCTCGCCCTCGGCGTCTTCGTCTCCAAGAGCCGCAGCGGCCGCGCCATGCAGGCCACCGCCCAGGACCCCGACACCGCCAAGCTCATGGGCATCAACACCGACCGCATCATCGTCATGGCCTTCGCCATCGGTGCCGCGTTCGCCGCCGTCGCCGCCGTCGCCTACGGCGTCGACAAGGGCCAGATCAACTTCGAGATGGGCTTCATCCTCGGACTCAAGGCCTTCACCGCCGCCGTCCTCGGCGGCATCGGAAACATCTACGGCGCCATGGTCGGCGGCGTCGTCCTCGGACTCGCCGAATCCCTCTCGATCGCCTACATCGAAGAGATCCCCGGCATGCAGCAGCTCGGCGGTGGCGCCTGGTCCAACGTCTGGGCCTTCGTACTCCTCATCGTCGTCCTCCTCGTGCGGCCCCAAGGCCTGCTCGGCCAGCGCGTCACGGATCGGGCGTGAGAACCATGACCACCAACGAAGCCACCCTCAGCCCCACCGCGGCGGAGAAGACCGACAACAGCACCACCCTGCTGTACGCCATCACCGGCGGCTCGCTCCTCACCGTCATCAGCGCCTTCCTCGCCTGGACGTGGACCGACGCCTTCCCCGGCAACCTCACCCTCTACGGGTACCCGGCGCCCCTGCAGATGCTCAGCCTCGTCGGCGCCCTGCTCACCGCCCTCTACGCCCTCTCCGCCCTGGGCACCAAGGGCCTCGGCTGGCTCGCCCCCAAGGGCGCCACCAAGGCCCTGCGGTTCCTCGCCCTCGGCGCGGCGGCCACCACCTGGTTCACCGCCGCCGCCATCTCCGTCGAACTCGGCGGCATCGTCCACCTCGAACCCGGCGCCTACCTCGCCCTCGTCGGCTCCCTGATCCCGGCCCTCGCCGCGTTCAAGCTCACCGACGACACTCGCAAGGCCGCCGCCACCACCACGAAGCTGCCCTCCTGGGCCGAAATCCTGATCATCGTCGGCGTCTACGCCCTCGGCCTCTTCGTGATCACCTTCGGCATCGACACCGACGACAAGGAACCGCAGCTCTTCATCGCGTACCTGATCACGGTCAGCCTCGCCGCCACCGGCCTCATCAAGTCCGGTGTCACCGACCGCTTCGCCGAGATCACCGCGAACCACCGCCAGGTCGCCGTCATCGCAACCGCGGCCGCCTTCATCGGCTTCCCCTTCATCCAGCAGAGCGGCGACACCTACACCCTCATCGCGGTCAACATCCTGATCTTCGCGACCGTCGCCCTCGGCCTCAACGTCGTCGTCGGCCTCGCCGGCCTCCTCGACCTCGGCTACGTCGCCTTCCTCGGCGTCGGCGCCTACACCGCCGCCCTGGTCTCCGGAAGCACCGCCTCCGCCTTCGGCCTCCACCTCCCCTTCTGGGCCGCCGTCATCGTCGGCGCCCTCGCCTCCCTGGTCTTCGGCGTCGTCATCGGCGCCCCGACCCTCCGCCTGCGCGGCGACTACCTCGCCATCGTCACCCTCGGCTTCGGAGAAATCTTCCGCATCGCCATGGGCAACCTCGACGGCACCTCCGGCCCCCAGGTCACCAACGGCCCCAACGGCATCCCGAACATCCCCCACCTCGAACTCTTCGGGTGGAACTTCGGCGAAGCCCACGACGTCCTCGGCATCACCCTCGGCGCCTACGCCAACTACTACCTCCTGATGCTGCTGGTCATGGCCCTGGTCATCCTGGTCTTCGCCCGCGCCGGCAACAGCCGCATCGGACGCGCCTGGATCGCCATCCGCGAGGACGAGACCGCCGCCGAAGCCATGGGCATCAACGGCTTCCGCGTCAAGCTCATCGCCTTCGCCCTCGGCGCCACCCTCGCCGGCCTCGCCGGCACCGTCCAGGCCCACGTCAACACCACGGTCGTCCCCGAGAACTACGTCTTCGCCGGACCCGTGCCCCCCAACTCCGCGTTCCTCCTCGCCGCCGTCATCCTCGGCGGCATGGGAACCATCCGCGGACCCATCCTCGGCTCCGCACTCCTCTTCCTGATCCCCGCGAAGCTCCAGTTCCTCCAGGACTACCAGCTCCTCGGATTCGGCATCGCCCTCATCCTGCTCATGCGCCTGCGCCCCGAAGGCCTCATCGCCGACAAGCGCGCACAGCTCGAGTACCACGACGACACCGCCGACCAGGCTCCCACCGACCTGGCCACGGCCAAGGCGGGTGCGTGAACACCATGACGACCACCACCGACACCACCACCAAGCCCTCCGCCGCCCCGGCCGGCGAGACGGTCCTCCAGGCCAGCGGCGTCACCATGCGCTTCGGCGGCCTCACCGCCGTCAAGGGCGTCGACCTCCAGGTCAACTCCGGCGAGATCGTCGGTCTCATCGGCCCCAACGGCGCCGGCAAGACCACCTTCTTCAACTGCCTCACCGGCCTGTACGTCCCCACCGAGGGCACCGTCAGCTACAAGGGCACCGTCCTGCCGCCCAAGCCGCACCTGGTCACCAAGGCAGGCATCGCCCGCACCTTCCAGAACATCCGGCTCTTCTCCAACATGACCGTGCTGGAAAACGTCCTCGTCGGACGCCACACCCGCACCAAGGAAGGCCTCTGGTCCGCCCTCCTGCGCGGCCCCGGCTTCAAGAAGGCCGAAGCCGCCTCCGAGGCCCGCGCCATGGAACTCCTCGAGTTCATCGGCCTGGAGCACAAGGCCCAGCACCTGGCGAAGAACCTCCCCTACGGCGAGCAGCGCAAGCTCGAAATCGCCCGCGCCCTCGCCAGCGACCCCGGCCTCCTGCTCCTCGACGAGCCCACCGCCGGCATGAACCCGCAGGAAACCCGCGCCGCGGAAGAGCTCATCTTCGCCATCCGCGACAAGGGCATCGCCGTCCTCGTCATCGAGCACGACATGCGGTTCATCTTCAACCTCTGCGACCGCGTCGCCTGCCTCGTCCAGGGCGAGAAGCTCATCGAGGGCACCGCCGCCGAGGTCCAGGGCGACGAGCGCGTCATCGCCGCCTACCTCGGCGAACCCTTCGAGCCCCCGGCCGCCGAAGCCGAGGCCGAGGACGCCGAGGTCGAGGCCGCCGAGGCCGCAGCCGCCGACGCCGACGCCGAGCCGGCCGCCGACACGGCCGCCGACACGGCGGAAGCCGAGGCCACGGAGACCGAGGCGACGGAAGCCGCCGACACCACGGACGCCGACGCGGCCGAAGCCACGGAGACCGAGACGGAGGCCGACACCACGGACGCCCCCGCCCCGGCCGCCGACGCCGAGGCCGAGGCCGACACCGAGGCCGACGCCGACACCGAGGCCGACGCCGAAGCCGAGGCGGCAGCCGCGGACAGCACCACCAGCAAGGACGGAGAAGCCAAGTGACCGCACTCCTCGAGGTCAACGACCTCAAGGTGGCCTACGGCAAGATCGAAGCCGTCAAGGGCATCTCCTTCACCGTCGAAGAAGGCCAGATCGTCTGCCTCGTCGGCACCAACGGCGCCGGCAAGACGACCACCCTGCGCACCCTGTCCGGACTCATCAAGCCCCGGTCCGGCACCATCACCTTCGACGGCCAGCCCCTCGGCTCCGTTCCCGCCCACAAGATCGTCTCCCTGGGCCTCGCCCACTCCCCCGAGGGACGCCACATCTTCCCCCGGCTGACGATCGCCGAGAACCTCCAGCTCGGAGCCTTCCTCCGCAGCGACAAGGAAGGCATCGAGAAGGACATCCAGCGCGCCTACGACATGTTCCCCATCCTGGGCGAACGCCGTAAGCAGGCCGCCGGCACCCTCTCGGGCGGTGAGCAGCAGATGCTCGCCATGGGACGGGCCCTCATGTCCCGCCCCAAGCTCCTCATGCTGGACGAGCCCTCCATGGGCCTCTCCCCGCTGATGATGCACAAGATCATGGCCACCATCGCCGAGCTCAAGTCCACGGGCACCACCATCCTGCTCGTCGAGCAGAACGCCCAGGCCGCCCTCTCGCTGGCCGACCAGGCCCACGTGATGGAGATCGGCAAGATCGTGCTCTCGGGCACCGGCCAGGAGCTCCTCCACGACGAGGACGTCCGCAAGGCCTACCTCGGCGAGGACTGACCCCCCGCCACACACCGCACCACGCGTGAGGCCCGCCCCCCGGTGCGGTGGCGGGCCTCTGTCTCTTATACACAACACCCAGCCCACCAGACCGAGCAATATAGCGTTTGCCGTCGTGTGGGTGTAAA
>NZ_JBHWJJ010000034.1:0-10819 GCF_042732005.1 Streptomyces sp. NPDC059851
CCTCCAACACCTCATCGCCACCTGGACCGGCACCTGCCCCACCTGCCAGCAAACCATCCCCTGGCAGCCCTACGACACCACCTAACAAAGCACTATTAGGTGAGTGAGCCCGATGTTTGTGCTGGCCGCGAGGATGGTGAAGGGCGCCCGTTGGCTCGTGTGTGACGACAAGCTTGGACGCCTGGCGGGACTGTACGTGTTCATCGACGACCAGGTGGCGCCTTGTCGCCGGATCGAGCGATCCCCGAACTGGCGGACGCCGAACTGTTGTGCCTGGCGGTTGCCCAGGTGCTGCTCGGCTTTCCCTCGGCCCGGTACTGGATCCGCTTGGCCCACGCCTGGCTGGGGCACCTGCTTTGCTACCTGCCCCAGCAGTCCGCCTACAACTAGCGGCTCAGCAGCGCCGGGCCGCTGTTTTCGCAGGTGATCGGGGTCCTGGCCCGGTAGGTGCCGACCTGGCACGACGGCCTGCGGCTGGTCGACTCCACGCCACTGCCCTGCGTGGCCTTCCGCGGGACCGTTACTGAGGACGGTGGTCGTGATGTCGTCAGGGTGAGCCTTGTGCCGGTGAGGGGTCCGTCGATGATGTCGCTGCGGTATTGGATCTGGCGGAGGTCGTGTCGGAGCTGGCGCGTGAGGTGGCTCGGGTCGGTGGAGGCCGTGTTGGCCTGGGGGTCCGGCGGAGGGTGGACCAGATGCCTTCCACGGGGTTGAGGTCGGGTGGTAAGGCGGCAGGTGGTAGGCGGTGAGCCAGTCCTGTGCGTCGATGAAGGCCCTCATGCGGCGGTCTTTGGTCAGCGTTTCGGCCGCGCGTGATCAACTCCATGCGGGGCAGTGTGGTTTGACGGCATACCGCCTGCCCACAGGGTGAACGGTGCCTGATGTGGCCCAGGGGGGGCGGGTATCGAAAGTGCTGCCGGGGTCTGGGTTGGGTGCGTGATCGTTGAGCGCAGGTTGGTGGCGTTTGGTGGGGAAGTCGGGAAGGCTGGGGTGCATGGTTTCGGTAGTGCAGAACGTGGCGATTGACTGTGCGGATGCCTACGCGTTGGCCCGGTTCTGGTCGAAGGTGACGGGCTGTTCGATGCATCCGGAGGTCAGACCGGGTGACCGGGAGACTCAGGTGCTGTTGGCGGAGGGCCCCGTGTTGTACTTCAACCAGGTGCCCGAGGTTAAGACGATCAAGAATCGGGTCCATCTGTGTTTGCGTCCTGAGACCTCGCGTGACGAGGAGGTGGACCGGTTGCTGGGCCTTGGGGCTACCTTTGTCGCTGATCATCGGAATCCTGATGGTTCAGGCTGGGCCGTCCTTGCTGATCCCGAAGGCAACGAATTTTGTGTTCTGCGCAGTGAGTCCGACCGGGCTGCCATGAATGCCTGACGATGACGCGTCGTACGAAGCAGCTGGGCACGGCCGCTTGTTGATGCCCTGGGCGGCAACGGTCGCTTCGTAGCGGGGCGGCGAGCTCGTCGTACCGGGTGGCCACCGCCCGGCGCCTCGTGGGGCGGCGATGCCGGCCTCGATTGTGTGGTGCTCGCGGTAGTCGGTCTTGTCGCACGTTGGCGGGCGGCCCCCGCGAGTGCCGAGCTTCCGGTGGTTCACGAGCTGGTCGACCTTGTTCGAGAGGGTGCAGCGGATTCCACGTTCGCGCAGGTAGTCGCCGTTTTCCCGAGAGCTGTATGAACACGTACCGTGCCGCCAGAAGGGCGTCCAGGCCAGAAGTCACACTCAGGCCAACGGGCGTCCTTCGCCATGGTCGCGACCAGCACGAACATCGGACTCATTCATCTAGGAGCCTCCGCCCCTGTGGGCCCTGGGGGTCCTGTTCTTGGGCGGGTGTGCGTGGTGGGGGTCGTGGTCTGGCGCCCCCCGGGGGGTCGTGGTCTGGTGCCCTGGGGTGCGGGGTTCTTGGCGTGCGTGCTGTGGTGCTGGCTTGCTTGGGCGTGTCCTGGGGGCTGGTTCTTTCTGGCCTTGGGGGGCTGTCGGTCGGGCTCGCCGTCGGTCCGGCCGGTGGTGCGGGTGGGGTGGGTGGCTGGGTTCGTGGTGGGTGAGGGCCCGGGGGAGGTCGTTTCTGTTGACCCGAGGGGCCGGTTAAAAAAACAGGGCTTCCGGTATATTTTGTGGTTCCCAGGCAGTTCGGTCCGATGGGGAGGGCGCCGCTGTGCAGGGGAAACGTCGTATGCGGACGCAGGTGGTGGTGATCGGCGGGGGGCCGGTCGGGATGCTCGTGGCGTCCGAGTTAGCCGGGTACGGGGTGGATACCGTGCTGTTGGAGTCGGAGGCGGGTGTGTCTGACCGGCCGAAAGCGACCACGCTGCATGCGCGGGCGGTGCAGTGTCTGGCGCGGCGAGGGCATCTGTCGGGGCTGGTGGCCCCGTATGCGCGTGCTGTGGCCGGTCGTCCGTTTCACTTCGCGGGTTTGCCCGGTCTGGTGATCACGGCTCCCGAGCGGGAACCGGAGCCGATCGTGAAGTGTCCTCAGGCGGAGTTGGAAAGACGTTTCGAGGCGCGGGCGCGGGCGGCGGGGGCGCGGATCCTGCGCCGGCACCGGGTGACCGAGGTCGTGCAGGAGGATGGTGGGGTGCGGGTGGAGGCGGAGGGTCCGCACCGTCGGGCGGTGTGTGTGGCCCGGTACGTGGTGGGGGCCGACGGCGCTCGTAGCACGGTGCGTACTCGGGCGGGTATCGCCTCCGATACCCATCCGGCAACGGTGTCCGCGTTGATGGGGGCGGTGACGCTCACGGATCCGGATGCGCTGCCCGAGGGCTGGCAGCGTACTTCCCGTGGCTGGATCGCGTCCCGGCGTGACTCCCAGGGCAAGACGCACATCAGGACGCTGAACTGCACGGGCGCGCACGTCGACCGGCACTCGCCGCCCACCTTGGAGGAACTGCGTCGGGAGGTGTCGTGGATAGCCGGACGGGACATTGCGATGCAAGAGCCGCGGTGGCTGGGGAGGTTCAGTGACTTCACCCGGCTGGCCCGGACCTTCCGTGCGGGCCGTATCTTCTTGGTGGGCGATGCGGCGCACGTGCACTTCCCGATCGGTGGACAGGGCCTCAGTACCGGGGTGCTGGACGCGCTCAACCTGGGCTGGAAGCTGGCGCTCGCGGTGCGGGGAGCGGCGGGTGCGGGGCTGCTCGACACGTATGACGTGGAGCGCCGGCCGGTGGCCCAGCGGGTCATCGACAACACGCGGGCCCAGCTCGCGCTGATGCGGCCGGGGCCCGAACTCGACGCCCTGCGGGCGGTGTTCAGCGGGCTGCTGGCGGCGGACCGGGAAAGCGGGCGGCTCAGTGCCATGATCAGCGCCCAGGACACGGTCCTGCCGGACCACACCGGCCATCCCTGCCCGGCGGCAGGAACGTTCCTGCCCAACGCGGCGCTCCGCACGGGAACGGGCGAGACCGACGTGATCAAACTCCTGCAGGAGGGCAGGCCCCTGCTGCTGCTGTTCGGTGAGGAAGGCAGCCGCCACGGGGACGAGGCACGCGAATGGGCCGGGACCTTGAAGGTGGTCCGCGCCCTCGCCGTCCCCGAGGTGCCCTACGAGGCGGTGGTGGTACGGCCCGACGGCTACATCGCGTGGGCTGCGGGCTGCGGCGACCTGGGGGAGGCGTTGTCGGTGTACTTCGACAAGGAAGCCCGGGCGGGGCGTCCTTGAGCGAGCCGGGCCGGGGCTGCTCAGCTCGCGGCGCCGAGGACTTCTTGTGCCTCGGCCACCTTCAGGGCCTCGGCGTAGACCCTGGCTCCCCGGCTCTCGGAGAGGTCGAGCGAGGCGAGGATGCAAGGAGTGACCGCACTGGGCAGCACGTGCCGCATCAGGGCCGAGACCCTGCCGGCCAGGTCCCGGTACTCGCAGATCGCCTGGGACATGGACTGGATACCGGCGAACGAGCCCACGATGACGTCGGCCGTTTCGGCGGGCACGGCGTGCGGCAGCAGTTCCCCCCGCGCCTGCGCCTGCTGCAGCAGTTCGAGGCCGACCTCGGCCCACCGCAAGAACGCCCCGCTACGGTCGATGTCCTGGGCCAGCTGGTCCATCGACAGCCGCACCCCGGCGCGGACCATCGGATCGGTCTGCAGGCGATGGGCCTGCAGCATCACCACGTCCACGATCTCCTGCACCTTGGACGTACGGGGCGGAACCATGATCCTGTGGTCCTGCCCGGCGAGGACTTCCTGGGCCAGGTCTTCCTTCGACTGGAAGTGGAAGTACAAGGCACCCTTGGTCACCCCCGCCTCTTTGAGGATCTGGGAGATCGTGGCCGCTTGGTACCCGTGTTCCTCGAAGATCTTGGCCGCCGCCGAAAGGATCGTCTGACGGGTGCGGATGGCCCGAACCTGCTCAGCCACTGTGCCTCCTCCCTCCTCAGGGTTGTCGCGCCTTCGACGGCCCAAAAAAACCGCCCAGTTCGTATCTTACGGGGTGTCGCTGACCTCACCGATACGGGCCGGGAAAAGGTCAGGTCAAGAAGGAGACCCATGATTCTCGTGACCGGCGCCACCGGCACCGTAGGGCGGGAAGTCGTCCGTCGACTCCCCGCCGACCGAGCAGTTCGCATCATGGCCAGGGACCCGTCCCGCATCTCGACCGCACCACCCACGGCCGAGGTCGTCCGCGGCGACTTCACCGACCCCACCTCGCTGACGGGCGCGCTCCGCGCGGTGAGCACCGTGTTCCTCGTGACCAACCAGCTCGGGGATGACGACGCACGCTTCCTCCACGCCGCGCGGACGGCGGGCGTACGCCACGTGGTGAAGCTGTCCGCGGCCGCGGTCACCGACAGCGGCGCCCAGGACCTGATCACCCGCTGGCAGCGGCGCAACGAGGAACTCCTGCGGGGCTCGGCCATGCAGTGGACCCTGCTGCGCCCCCGGTCGTTCATGTCCAACGCCCTGTCCTGGGCGGCGTCCATCCGCTCGGACGGTGTGGTGCGGGCCCTGGGCGCGTCGTCCCCCAACGCCTGTGTCGACCCGCGCGACATCGCGGACGTGGCGGTGCGCGCGCTCACCGAGGAAGGACACGCCGGCCGGGTCCACACCCTGACCGGGCCGCAGGCGATCACGGCGGTCCAACAGACGGCCGTGCTCGCCGAGCTACTGGGCCGTCCGCTGCGGTGCGAGGAATGGGATCCACAGCAGGCGCGTACCGCACTGCACGAGCGCTATCCGCCGCCCGTCGCGCAGGCACTGCTGGACAGCGCGCACCGGCAACGACAGGGCGCGAAAGCCCAGGTGGAGGCGGGGGTTCCGGCGCTGCTCGGCCGGCCTGCCGGTTCCTTTTGCACTTGGGCGCGGGATCACCTGGGGGCTTTCACGGGCGCCTGACGACGCTCACAGGTGGTGAGACCCCGCGGTCACGGTGCAGCCGAAGACCTGAACGCCGTCTTGCCAAGCGCTCACCAGCACGGTCTCCTCGCCCGCGGCACCCGTACCCGGCAACCGCAGCGCCTCGATCGTGCACGGCGAGTCGAGCTCGACGTACCGCTTGAACTCGCTGGTGATGCTGAGGGGGAGGTAGGCCGAACGCCCCAGCGCCGATGCCGTGGCCTGGCGGGCCGCCTCGATCAAGACCATGCCCGGCACGTGGTCGACCGCGTGCTCGAAGAGGACGGGATGGCGGGTGTCCACCCGAAGGCGCCAGCGGTCCTGCTCGCTGGTGGGGGACAGGACGACGTCCATGGGGGACATCCGCCCGACGCTCTGCGGAGCCGCCGGACTGATCAACGGCAGCTGGTACCGGTCACTGCCGAGCACGTGCGCGCCGCGCACCCGCCGGTAGACCGCCGGCGCCATGCACGAAAAGGACCCGCCCCCCGTCGCGACGACCTGGCCGTCACGGTGGAACACCGCCTCGAAGCGCAGCTTCGACAGGTTCCCGCCCCGCCGGTTGATCTCCGTGCACGTGATGTCGATGCTGAGTGCCGCGGGCTCGTACCCCACCTGCAGGTACTGCGGCCGGACGGTCAGGCCGATGTCCCAGACGATGAACTGGTGCCCGAACGGCACACCGAACTCGGCGTGCCCCAGGAGGATGCCGATCTGGCGGAGCGTCTCGCAACCGATGAGCGGGTCGTGGTAGCCACCGGCGACCGGAGTGAAGAAGCTGTGACCACGGGGCCACTGCGCAGTCATGACGAAGCGGGTGTCATCCACCCGGGCCCAGCCGGTGAGCACCACCTCCGCCACGGCGGAGCGATGGACCAACTCCTTGGGAACGGTGGTGGTCAACGTCGTGGGAGTAAAGCCGCCGGGCTCGACCGCCAAAGCCCTACAGCACCTTCCCCCCGCTGCACCTAACGCTGCCAAATCGACATGAAACGCGCTCACAGACACTGCTCCCCCTGGGCTGGTGCGAGATGTGTTCGTGGTGCCACTGACCGGAAAAGATACCTACCAACCGGGATGCATACCAAGCGGTTTCGTTTTAGTCGGAAGCGTTTATTCCGGTCCGAGCGTTCGCCCTGATGGGACCGCCCCCGATGCGATCGACCGGTGCAACACCCCGCCGCCCCACCCCCGCCCGCGGCTTCAGCGCGGCGCGACTCATCCTTGAGCGGCCCGGCCGAAGGTACCCGCGGACGACCCCCCTGCCGGGCCCCACGGCCCGGTTCCAGGCACCCGGGCGGGCATACGCGGCGCACAACACGCCCCTCTAAAACCGCACGGACGGTTTGTTACACTCATGGGAGCGGCCGCGCCGCGGGGGAGGGGGCCCGGCCGTGGCGGTGCCCGTGAAGCACCGCAGTCAGCTCTCCGGCCTGCCCCTCGGCAGGCACGGCAACCCCCTTGCAACGACGGAGCGGTCGATGGTCAAACAGGAGCGTGCGGCGCGTACGCGCGAGACCCTGATCCGGTCCGCGGCGGAGGTCTTCGACCGCGAGGGCTTCTCCCGGGCGTCCCTCACCGCGATCAGTTCACTCGCCGGGGTGAGCAACGGGGCGCTGCACTTCCACTTCGCGAGCAAAGCAGCCCTGGCGGACGTCGTCGAAGCCACGGCGCTGACGAAACTGCTGGCCCTCACCCACACCCAACCCCCGGCCGGCAAAGCCAGCCACGTCCAGCTCGTGGTCGACGTCACCCACCGCCTTGCCCACGCACTGCGCGACGACGTGGTGCTGCGCACGGGCTTCGCCCTCGGCGGTGAGCCGTCCCGCCCGGTCCGGGTCGGTCTGCGGGAGCACTGGCGGTGCTGGGTCGCACAAGCGCTGGAGCGGGCCGAGGCGGAAGGCGAGTTGCGCACGGAGGTGGCGCCGCAGGACGTGGTGACCGCCGTGGTGGCCGCGACCGCCGGGTTCGAGGTGCTCGGCGTACGGGACGCGATGTGGCTCTCGGCGACGACGGTGAGCCGGTTCTGGCGCCTGCTCCTGCCGGCCGTCGCACCGGCCGCCCTCCTGACGGGCCTCCAAGCCGGCGGAACCCGCCCCCAGTAGGAAGGCGCCAGACCCCGCGCCCCGGCACCGCGTGCACGCACACGCAGCGCCGGGGCCTTCGCATACGAACCGAACCCCCAGCAGACCCAACGGTCTGTTTCCGTGCCCGCTCCGCCCATCCTGAAGAGGCTGCAGAGCGGATCCGTAGCGATCCGTAGCACAGAAACGCCCCACACGAGCAACAAAACCCAAGGTCAGGCCACCCCATGAGGGCACGTCAGGCGACCAAGCAAGTAGAAACGGCCCGGTCGGTTTTCTATTGACAAACCGCCCGTCCTGTTTTTTACTGAGTTCGGCTCATCCATAGACAGGGGAGTACGGCGTGGACATCGAACTACTGGGCACTCTGGCGGTTCGGGAGCAAGGCCGCTCCATCACCCCTACCGCCCCCAAACCACGACAGGTGCTGGCCCTGCTGGCACTCCACGCCGACCAGGTCGTCCCGATCTCGGCACTGATCGAGGAGCTGTGGGCCGGCACGCCACCGCGCAGTGCCCGCACCACGCTGCAGACGTACGTGCTGCAACTGCGGTCCCTCATCGCGACGGCCCTGGAACAAGGCGAGGGCACCGAAAGCGACACCGGCCGGCGCACGGCCAAGGACGTCCTGGTCACCCTGCCCGGAGGCTACTTACTCAACAGCGGCAGCGGCACCAGCGACGTCCGCGAGTTCGACCGGCTCGCCGGCAGGGGCTACCGCGCCATGGACGCGGGCGACTTCCCCGGCGCCGCCCGACTCCTACGCGAAGCACTGTCCCTGTGGTCGGGACCGGCCTTCGCCGACGTGCACGTCGGCACCCAGCTGGACATGGAAGCACGACGCCTGGAAGAGACCCGGCTGTGCGCCCTCGACCAGCGCATCGAGGCCGATCTACGGATCGGGCGACACCGGGAGCTGCTGGCAGAACTCACCGTGCTGGCCAGCCGGTACCGCACCCACGAAAACCTCCACGGCCAGTTCATGCTGGCCCTACACCGCTCCGGCCGCCGGGGTGAAGCCCTCGACGTCTACCAGCGGCTGCACCAGACCCTGGTGCGCGAACTCGGACTCGAACCTTCCGCCGTGCTGCGCCGGCTGCAGCGTTCGATCCTCATGGCCGGCCCCGACAGCCCCGTAGGGGCACCGGAGACCCACCACGAGCGACTCGTCCGCGTCGGCTGAGACGGGGCGCCCCCCCACCAGGGATCCGGCCCCCCAGCCCCCCGCACGCCCGGACCCGGCCCGAAGAGACACAGCCCGGTGCAGGACAGGGCGCAGCGGACCCGCAGCAAGCCCGTCCACCCACGCGCCCTCCTGCAGGATGTCGCCGCAGAATCCCCCGCACCTGGCTCGCCGCGCTCTGCGACCTACAGCGCCAAGCCACTGCCGCGGGCGAACGGGCGAACGGGCGGACGGGCGGACCGGCACGCGGACCGGCACCCACGGGGAGGACACCGAACCGCTGGCCGCCGCGGCAGCCCGCGGCAGCCCGCGGCAGCCCGCGGCACCGAGACGACGGCCGGCACCGGCATGCCCCACGGACGAACTCCAACGCCGCGTATCCGGCCTCCCCCCAAACCACACCACACCGCACCGCCCGGTCCTACCGAAAACCACCGCGGCCCCCTTAGCAAAGACCCCGAACCACAGCAGCGGCAAGCAGCCCACACAGCAATACAGCCGCACGGCAACGTGAGCACGAAATCCCGCGGAACGCCCCCGCCCAAAAAAACGGACCAGAGCACGACGGCCACCCCCGGGGGAAACCTTCGCACGCTACTCCCCAACGCAAAAAGGCAATTTCTTCCAGCGCACGACCGACAGCCCCCATTCGGTTGCCCGCCCGCGACCGGGCGACGTCACGCACCCCGCACCAAGCCGCCCCGCCTCGGCAGCCCCGCGATCGCGGGAAGCCAAAGGTCAACCTGCCCCCGCCCCAGCCGCTCCGGCGCCCGGGCGAAGACCTGCCCGGCCCCCACCCTGACCGGGCCGCCCCCCACCACAGCAGCGAAGACCCGGCGCACCAGCCCGCCCGCACGCCCACCGTCGGCGACGAACCACACCCCAGCCCTGGGCGGGGCCAAGAAGCCACTGCAAGGGGCCCAGACCCCCCGCCGCACGGCGCCCGAGGACCCGCCACGCGCCCCACCCGTGCTCATGCAGGGCAACTCCACGAAGCCGACGCACGGGCACACCCCGACCGCTCGTTCCAGCGTTCACCCCATTCCATCAGACGCTTCCCCCAAACACTCCATCGAAAAACGCGGAATACGGCATCCCCAGCAGCCCAGGCAGCTCCACAACCCCGGCACAACCGCCATTCTTTGAAGGCGACTTGACACAGACTCAAGAAATCGGTGGCGTCGCCCTGGGCCCCGCTACTGTGCCTCAGTCGAAGGCTTGAAATCGATGGGAACTCGACGACGAGCGGGGAAAACCGTGAAGATTCAGGTTCTAGGTCCGTTGAGCGCCGAGGTCAACGGGGGCTCAATCGTTCCGACGGCCGGCAAGCCGCGCCAAATCCTGGCGCTGCTCGCGCTCTACCCGGGCCGGGTGATGCCCGTGCCCACCCTCATGGAGGAGGTCTGGGGCACCGAACTGCCCCAGAGCGCGCTCACCACACTGCAGACCTACATACTGCAGCTGCGCCGCAGACTCGGCACAGCCATGGGCCCGGGCGACCCCGGCGGGGCCAAGGAGGTCCTCGCCACCCGGCACGGCGGCTACCTCCTGCAGATCGCCCCGGAGAGCGTGGACGTCCACGAGTACGACCGACTGGTCGCCGAGGGCCAAAACGCCTTCGAGGAAGGCGACGACGAACGGGCCGCCACCCGACTGCGGCAAGCACTCGCGCTCTGGCAGGGCCCGGCCCTGGTCGACGTGCGCGTGGGCCCGATCCTGGAGATCGACGTCATGCGACTGGAGGAGAGCCGACTGGTGACCGTGGAGCGACGCATCGACGTCGACCTGCGGCTGGGCCGACACACCGAACTCCTCGCCGAACTCACCGAGCTGATCGCCCGACACCCCCAACACGAAAGCCTGCACTCACAAGCCATGGTGGCGCTCTACCGCTCCGGCCGCCAAGCCACCGCACTGGACGTCTACCGCAGACTGCGAGTACGCCTCATCGAAGACCTCGGCGTCGAGCCCTCACCCCAACTCCAGCGCCTGCACCAAGCGATGCTGGCAGTGGACCCGGCGCTGGACGTGGTCGCCGGCCCCCGACGGGGATCCACGTTCGACCTGTACGCGGCCTAAAGGCCACCTGCCGGGCGAGCGGACCGCGGCCGCCCCCGGGCCGCCCCCCCCCCACCCCACCCCCCCCACCCCACGGCACAACCACACCCCCCCCACCCCCCCCAAGTCCCCGCCCCCCCCCACCCACGAACACCACACCCACAC
>NZ_JBHWJJ010000034.1:10829-68954 GCF_042732005.1 Streptomyces sp. NPDC059851
ACTCTTCTTGGTGGTTTGGGCCCGGGGGGTTGGTGGGGGGCGCGGCCCCCGGTGGGTTAACCTTGTCCTACGTGCCGGCGCAAACCCCCCCCCGGGGGGGGGGCGGGCCCCGCGCCCCCCCGCCCCCCGCCACCGCACCACCGCACCCACCGCACCCAACGGAACAACCACACCCACCGCACCACCGCAATGACCCGGCCCCACCGCACCGTCGAACACCTCACGAACACCAACGGCCAGGCCGGGAAAAACAATGCAGCAGGAAGGACCAACCATGGCACGGGAGAACGGCGTGCGGCTGCTGTGCTTCGCCCACGCAGGAGCCGGGACCTCGGCGTTCCACCGCTGGAACACCCTGCTGGGCTCCGCCGCCACCCCCGAGCCCCAGCTGCTCCCCGGCCGGGACGCACGACGCCGCGAACCCCGGGTGACCACCCGACACGCCCTCCTCGCCGACTTCCACCACCTCTTCGCACAGCAGCCACCCGCACCGTACGTCCTGTACGGGCACAGCCTCGGCGGCCTGATCGCCTACACCCTCACCCGCGCCCTGCACACGGCCGGCCTGCCGCTGCCCGCACTACTGGCGGTCGGCGCCTGCCCACCACCCGGCGAATCCGGCCACCTCATCTCCAGCGCCGAAGCCCCCGACCACGAACTGGTGCGGGTGCTGGAGAAATTCCAGGCGGCACCCGACGACACCGAGCCCGGCGACCTGTGGCACCGCCTCGTCCTCCCGGTGCTCCGCGACGACCTGCGACTTGCCGCCGACCTGCGCACCGCCGCCCAGGACCCGGCCACCGGCGGGCCGGTTCCAGTACCCCTGCTCGCCGTCGGCGGCAGTCAGGACGCACTGGTGCCCACCGAGACGCTGCGCGGCTGGAGCACCTGGACCGACAGCCGCTTCATCCACCGCACCCTGCCCGGCGGCCACTTCTTCGTACGCGACGGCGAACTCCCCCGACTCCTCGGCCGGGCCTGCCGGATCGTGGCACGCGCCGGCGGCCGGTGAAGCGACCCGCCAGCTGACCGGGCCGCCCGCGGTGGGGGCCCCGGACCGCGTACGCGAGACGTCCCGCTGCCCGGACCGGCAGGCGGGCAGCAGCCAGAACGCTGCGCCCGGTCTGCGGCGCTGTTCGAGCCCCCTTCGAAGTCGCTTCGAGCACGGGTGCGCAGGGTGGTGGACGACCCAGCCGCCGTCGACGCCAGGACACCCCGGGGAAACCGCCTGCCCGCCCGGCAGCACCCCGACAGTGAGGACAGCCGTGCCCGACTTCACCTACCCCGAACTGCCGCTGGACGCCCTGCTGCGCCGGGCAGCCGTCCGAGACCCCGGCGGCTGCGCCGTCCGCGCACCCGGCGGGGCGGTCACCTTTGCCGAGCTCGACGACCGGGCCGACCGCATCGCGACCTACCTGGAGCACCGGCTCGGCCGCCGGGGCGCCCGGGTCGGCATCGCCAACGTCCTCGACGCCGGCTTCGCCGCCGCCTACTACGGCACCGTCCGCAGCGGCAACACCGTCGTTCTCCTCAACCCCCTGATCACGGTGCAGGGCCTGGTCCACGTCTGCTGCGCGGCCCGCGTCGAGGTGGCGCTGGTGCCGAGGACGACGGCCGGGCTACTGGGAGCGGCCCGCGAACAACTGCCCGCACTCACCGAGATCGTCGTGACCGACGCCCCTGACGAGGTGGTCCCTGCGGACACCGTGCCGCTGGCCGCCGCCCTGCACCGCACGCCCGCCGCCACCCGCCGCCCGGCCGGCCCGGCCGGCGACCGCGTCAACCTGGACGCCGACGCCTGCATCCAATTCACGACGGGCACCACCGGCCGCCCCCGGGGCGTCCGGCTCAGCCACCGCAACCTGGTCGCCAACGCAGCCCAGACCGCCCACGCCCACGGCCTGGGCAGCGACAGCACCACCCTCAACCACCTGCCGCTCTACCACGTCATGCACCTCAACTCGGCCGTCTACGCGGGCGCCCACCAGGTGCTGTGCCCCGACCCGGACCCCCTGGCCGCCCTCCGCCTGGCCGCCCGCACCGGCACCACCCACTTCTACGGACTGCCGGCCCGACTGCACCAGCTCGCCGCCACCGTACGACCCCCGGACACCAACCCGCCGGCCCCGGCGAACCCGCCCGACCGGCCGCACGGCCTGCGCTTGACCGCCGTACTGTCCGGCGGCAGCGCGCTCTCCCCGGCCGCCACCCGGGACCTACACAACTGGCTCGGCGTCCCCGTCGTCCAGGGCTACGGCATGGCCGAACTCTCCCCCCTGACCCACAGCCAGGACTTCCGCCACCCGGTGCCCGGCTCGGTCGGCACACCGGTCGCCGGCACCGACTGCCGGATCGTCGACCTCACCACCCGGGCCCCCACCAGCGCCCACACCACCGGCGAGGTCCAGGTGCGCGGCCCCCAACTGATGACCGGCTACCTGGACGAGGACGACACCGCCCCGGTCGACCCGCAGGGCTGGTTCTCCACCGGTGACATCGGCTACCTCAACCAGGACGGGGTGCTGTTCCTGGTGGACCGGATCGGCGACGTCTTCAAACACGACAACGAACTGGTCTCCCCGACCGCCATCGAGCGGATCTTGACCCAAGACCCCCGAGTCGCCGAATGCGTGGTCGTGGACTGGCCCGACCCCGTCCACGGATCCGTCACCTGGGCCGGCATCGTACCCGCTGGAGCCACCCCGACGGCCCCGCCCGGCCCCTGCACATCCGACCTGCCCGCACTGCTCGACTCGATCGTCACCCACGCCAACCAGCGGCTCGCACCCTTCGAGCAGATCCGCCGGGTCGAAGCCCTCGACGCCGTTCCCCGCACCCCCGTCGGCAAGCCCGCACGCCAGGCCCTGCGCCGCACCCTGCACGCCCGGGCGGCGGCCGAGTCCGCCACCGCCCCCTCCACCCACCCGAACCAGCCCACCCCCACCACCCGAGGAGCGACCACCATGGTGACCTTCGTCAACAAGCTGACCGTGCACGGCGACATCAACGCGTTCCTGGCCGCCAAGGACCGGATCACCACCTACATGAGCGCCCAGCCCGGCCACGTCGCCCACCGCACCCTGCACTCGCTCACCGAACCCCACGTGTTCCTCGAAGTCGCCGACTGGGAAAACCCCGACGCCCACCAGGCCGCCGTCCGCAGCGACGGCTTCCGCGCCCTGGTCGGTGCACTGGCCGCGCACGCCACGCCCGAACCCGGCCTGTACGAGACCCTCCCCGAGGGTGCCCGGCTGGAGTCGGCCACCACCGCCGATGCCTGAGCAGGCCCGGGTCCTGGTCGTCGGCGCCGGCCCGGTGGGCCTGACCACCGCCCACGAACTGGCCCGACGGGGCCTGACGGTACGGCTGGTCGACGCCGCCACCGGCCCCGCCCGCACCAGCCGCGCCGTGGCCGTCCACCCACGCACCCTGGAAACCTTCGACCAGATGGGCATCGCCGCGCCCATGGTCCGAGCCGGCCGACGCAACCAGGCGTTCACCATGTTCGCAGCAGGACGCAGACGACTCCGGCTGGAAGCCGACTACCACACGATGCCCACCCGCTACCCGTACACGGTCGTCATCGAACAGACCCGCACCGAAGAACTGCTGCGCCAAGCAGTGGCCCGGCTCGGCGTCACCATCGAATGGGGGATCCGGCTCACCGGCCTGGAACAGGACCAGCACGGCGTACGGGCCCGGCTGGAACACGCCGACGGCAGCCCCGAGGAGTACGACGTCCCCTGGCTGGTCGGCTGCGACGGCGGGCACAGCACGGTCCGCAAGCAGCTGCGGCTGCCACTGATCGGCGAGTCCAGCGACACCTGGGAGCTGGCCGACGCGCCCGTCACCACCGACCTGGCACCGGACAGCATCTACTGGATGCACACCGGCCGGCAGGCGCTGATGATGGTGCCCTACGCCCGGACGGGCCACTGGCGGCTGCTGGACACCGCGCCCACCGACGATGCTGCCGGCCACGATGTGGCGAGCCGGTTCGCAGCGAAACTCGGCGCCGGCCTGGGCCAGCCGGTGGAAGTGGGCGCACCACAGTGGACGTCCCGCTTCACCTTCCAACAGCGGATGGTCCCGCGGATGCAACAGGGCCGCTGTTTCGTGGCCGGTGACGCCGCACACGTGCACAGCCCGGCCTCCGGGCAGGGCATGAACACCGGTATCCAGGAGGCCTACAACCTGGCCTGGAAACTCGCCCAGGTCGACCGGGGCTGGGCCGGGCCCGAACTCCTGGCCACCTACAGCCTCGAACGCGTCCCCATCGGAAAGGCGCTCCTGGCCAGCACCCGTACCGCCACGTTCCTCGTGCAGTTCAAGAACACGATGGCCGGGGTGATGCTGCCGACGGTCCTGGACGTGGTGCGCAAGGTACCGCCGCTGCGGCGGGCCGTCCAACGCAAGGTGCTGGGCGGAATGTCCGGGCTGCACGTGGCCTACCCGGACAGCCCACTGACCAGCCCGGACCCGACGGCGGGCCGACGCCCGGGCACGGCAACCCGGACACCGCCCGGGAGCCGGGCCGCGGCGGCGGCCGCCCGGCACGCCGGAGATCCGGGAGCGGACGGGCTGAGGGCCGAACTCCGCGACCCGCGCTGGTCCCTGCTGCACGCATCCGGCGGACCGGACCCGGCCCGGGCCGTGGAGGCTGCGGCCGCGGCAGCCACCGCACACGGCGGCTGGTTGTCCGTCCGCACCGTCGGCGGGGCGACGGGCGATCCGGGCCCGCTCGCCGATCCGCACGGGCGGCTGCGCCAGGAGCTCGGGCTCGTGCCGGGCGGCTGGGTACTGATCCGGCCGGACGGGTACGTCGCCGCGCGGGGCCCCGCCTTCGGCTCCGCCGCCCTGCGGCGGGCGCTGGCCCCGCTGGGCACGCCCCACCAGGCTCCAACGCACGCATAGCCCCCTGCGCCCCCGCCCCCACCCGCCCCCGCCCCCACCCGGCCCCCACCCGGCCCCGGCCCCACTCGCCCGCGCGGACCCGACCCGCCCGCCACGGCCCCGCACCGGGCCCGCCGGGCTCCGGCCGCAGTCGAGGACCGTTCGAGAGGTTCTCCGGCTGCTGCGGTGAACCTCGGAGCAAGCGTCGAGGGAGGGCGGAGCCGATGGTGGGTGAACGAGTGCACCGCAGGACGTACTCGGTGGACGTGGCCGCGCCGGCCGGCGTGGTCTACGGACTGATCGCGGACACCACCCAGTGGCCGCTGTTCCTGACGTCGACCATCCACGTCGAACGGCTGGACTTCGACGGGGTCCGGGACCGGTTCCACACCTGGGCCGAAGTCAACGGCAGCGTGAAGTCCTGGCTGTCCCACCGCACCCTGGACGCCGGGGCCCGCCGCATCGACTTCCACCAGGAGGCGCCCGCCGGCCCAGCCCCGTCCCTCGGCGGACGCTGGACCGTCGAGGCGACCGCACCCGACCGCTCCCGGCTCGTCCTGGACCACGAACTCACCGTCGCCGACACCCGCCCCGAGGACACCGCCCGCATGCTGCAGGCCACCGACACCACCAGCACGACCGAGCTGGACCGGCTCAAGGCCACCGCCGAACGCTGGGACCGACTGGACGCCCTCCTGCTGTCCTTCGAAGAGTCCGTACACGTCAAGGGCCCGGCCGAACTCGTCTACGACTTCCTGTGCGGCATCGCCGACTGGCCCGGCCGCGTCCCGCACGTGCTACGCGCCGAGGTCACCGAGGAACAGCCCGGCGTGCAGGTCGTCCGCACCGAGACCCGGTCCGCCGGCGGCCCCGTACGGACCGCCGAAACGGTCCGGATCTGCTTCCCCCACGCCTTCCGGATCGTCTCCAAGGAGACCACGCCCGGCGAGCCGCTCCAAGCACACACCACCGAGTGGTCGGTACTTCCCGACGAGAACGACGTCACCGTCTGCGCCCAGCACCAAGTCCTGCTCCACGAAGACCCCCGCACCCGCACCGGCACTGCCGCGGCCCGCGCCCACGTACGCGACCTGCTCGGCGGGCAGAGCAACACCGTCTTGAACCTCGCCAAGCGCCACGCGGAAACCGCCATCCGCACCCTACGGACCGGGAGTTGACCACCACCGCCACGGCCCTCACCGAGCGTTCCGACAACAACGGTGCCCCCACCGCCACCCCCACCGGCGACGCAACGACCCCCGCGGCCGCACGGCACCGCGCAGCCCGGCTCGAGGCACTCCTCGGCGACCCCCAGGACCCCACCAACCCGCACGGGATCGCCGCCCTGTGCGCCGCCGACGCCCGCGGCGAACCCCCGGAACCGACCGAGGCCCTACTCACCGAGACCGGCCTCGCCGCCGAATTCGTGCCGGCCGAGTCCGGCGGCCGCCTCACCCGCGCCGACCTCCTCGCCACCGCGCTGCGCCCCCTGTTCCGCCGCGACCTCGCCCTCGGCTTCGGCTTCGGCATCACCTCGCTGTTCGCCACCGCCCCCGTCTGGGCCGCGGGCAGCGCACGGCAACGCGAGCAGGCCGCCGCCCTGCTGCTGGGCGGCGGCCGGGCGGCCATCGTGCACCACGAACTCGCCCACGCCAACGCCATCCTGCGCGGCGAACTGGTCGCCACCCCCCACCCCGCCGGCTGGACCCTCAACGGCCGCAAGGACGTCATCATGAACGCCTCCCGAGCCGGCGCCTGGGTCGTCTACGCACGCACCGCACCCGAACGCGGCCCGCGCAGCCACTCCGTCCTCCTCCTGCAGCCCGACGAGCTGCCCCCCACCACAGTCCACAAGCTGCCCCGGGTGCCCACCCCCGGCATGCGCGGCGGACTCTTCTCCGGCCTGGAATTCACGCACTGCCCCGTCCCACCCGACGCCCTCGTCGGCCGCCCCGGCGAAGGCGTCACCCTCGCCCTGCGCACCTTCCAGGTCAACCGCTGCCTCATCCCCGGCATGGCCGTCGCAGCCGCCGACACCGTGCTGCGCTCAGCCGTGCACGCCGTGTCCACCGGCCGGACCGGACCGGTGGCCCGCCGCTGGCACAAGCCGCTCGCCGGAGTCTTCGCCGACCTGCTCGCCTGCGACAGCATGGCCACCGTCGCGCTCCGCGCGCTCAGCCTGCTGCCCGAACGCGCCCACGTCCTCGCCGCGGCCGTCAAATACGTGGTCCCCGACCTGCTGCGGGAGAACCTCGAAGAACTCGCCACCGTCCTCGGCGCACACGGCTACGAACACGGCAGCCCCCAGTACGGGTCCTTGGACAAGCTGGTGCGCGACCTACCCGTCGCCGGCCTCGGCCACGCCGGCACGGCCGCCTGCCACGCCGTCATCGTCCCCCAACTGCGACCCCTCGCCGAACACTCCTGGTTCACGGCCGAGGAACCGCCACCCCAGCTGTTCCGCACCACCACCGACCTCCCCACCCTCGACTACCGGCTGCTCGGCATCGCCGGCGGCGAAGACTTCCTGTCCGCCTCCCTCATCGGATCGGCCGCACGACTGGCCGCCACCCGCAGCGCCGCCCACCACCAGATCACCGTCCTCGCCGACCTCGCCGCAGCGTTCACCGACGAACTGCGGGCACTGCGCTCCAGGTGCGCGGCCCTGCCCCCCGACCGGGCCGCCACCCTCGACCCGACCGCCGTGATCCTCAGCGACCGGTACGCCCTGCTCCAGGCCGCGGCCGCGGTCCTCGGCACCTGGGAGGGCCAGGACGGCACGGACGCCTTCCTCACCGATCCCGCCTGGGCGGTCCTGGCACTGTCACGACTGGCCGCGAGGCTGGGCATCACCCCACCCGAACTACCCCGCACCTGCGTGACGCAGGTACTGGACGAACTCGTCCGCCGCTACCACACCGGCCGCAGCTGCGACCTCGACGGCAGCACACTGACCCCCTGAGGAGGACACCCGATCGTGCCGCACCCGCCCGCAGCCGACCGGAAGACGCTCCCACCGCCCGTGCACGTCCCCGGACCCGGCCCCGGCCGGCCCTGGCAGACGGTACGCACCCACCTCGAACGGGACGGCAGCGCCACCGTCGTCGCCACCTGGGGCGAATGGCTGACCGCGGCGCTCGCCGACGCCGGGCTGCGCCCGCTGCTCGGCCGCGACTGGCAACGCTACCGCCGCACCGGGGACGCGGCGGCCCGCTACCGCTTCATCACCTCCCGCATGATCGTCAAATACACGGCCGCCGCGGTCCTCAGAACGGATCCGACCGTCCTCGACCTCGCCTACAAGATCGGCGGAAGACCGTTCATCCGCGGCTTCGACCAGATCGACGTCAGCCTGAGCCACACCGACGACCTGATCGCGGTCGGCGTCAGCCGCACCGGCCGGATCGGCGTCGACGCCGAACCCACCGGCCGCACCATGTCCTTCGAACTGCTCCAAGGACACATGTGCACCCCCGCCGAGCGAGCCGAACTGGAACGCATGCCCCGAAACCGGCAGGACTCGGAACTGCTGCGGCTGTGGACCCTGAAAGAGGCCTACACCAAAGCCCTCGGACAGGGAATGCGGCTCGGCTTCACCGAGTTCGGCTTCGGCCTGGAAAGCGGCGCCCTGACCGCTCCCGACGGCTCCCCGGCCTCCCGCGGCGAATGGGCCTTCGCCACCCACCCGGTGCTCGGCGGCCGCTACCTGGTGAGCACCGCCCGCCACGACACCGGCCTGGACACCGCCCGGGACACCACCGTCCACACCATGCTCGACCAGGGGTTCACCGACGCGGTCGAGGAGGGCCTGGCAGCCAGTTGAGCCGACCCACCCGGGCCGCGCCCCGGTGCAAGGCGCCCTCGAAGCGCCCTCTAAGGCCCCTCCACCGGCGCGCCCGAGGCTGGGCAGCACTACCGAGCGAGAGCCCCCGGGACAACCGGGCCGAACAGGGCGGAGCTGGCACGTGACAATCTTGGTGACTGGAGCGACGGGGGCCGTGGGCCGGCCTGTGGTCGCTCAGCTCGTCGCGGCGGGCGAGTCGGTGCGCGCGGTGACCCGGAACCCGGCCACCGCGGGCCTGCCGGAGCCCGTCGAGGTCTTCCAGGGCGACATGGAAAAACCCGAGAGCCTGCGCGCGGCCTTCGCCGGAGTGGACCGCCTCTACCTCTTCCCGCTGCCCGAGACCGCCCCCCAAGTCGTCGCCCTGGCCAAGGAAGCCGGCGTCCGCCGGATCGTGGTCCTCTCCTCCGCCTCGGTCCTCGACACCTCCGGCGACAACCACAGCGGTGACCACCACCGGGCCGTCGAACGCGCCGTGGAGGACTCCGGCATCGAGTGGACCTTCATCCGCCCCGACGAGTTCGCCACGAACGTGCTGTGGAAGTGGGGCCACTCCATCCGCACCGAGGGCGTCGCACGCGCCCCCTACGGCAACGCGCCGCGGGTGCTGATCCACGAGTGCGACGTCGCGGCCGTGGCCGTGACCGCCCTCCTCGAAGACGGGCACGCCGGCCGGGCCTACACCCTCACCGGCCCGCAGGCCATCACCCAGGCCGAGCAGGTCCGGCAGATCGCCCGGGCCGTCGGCCGCCCGGTCACCTTCGAGGAGATCACCCCCGACCAAGCCCGCAAGGACATGGGCCGGGCCATGCCCGCGCCGGTGGTCGAAATGGTCCTGCGCTACCTCGCCGACGCGGTCACCAACCCGCCCGTCCCGGTCGACACCGTCGAGGAAGTCACCGGCCGGCCCGCGCTGACCTTCGCCCGCTGGGCCGCCGACCACGCCGCCGACTTCGCCCCCCAGCCGACGGAGAGCGCAGCATGAGCCTGGACTCCGTCGAGCACCCCGCATCCGGCACCGCTGACGGCACGCCCCGCGCCGGCGCCAACACGCTGGTGCGGATGACCGGCAGCGGCGAACCCGAGGCCCGGATCCACACCGCCGAAGGCCCCCGGCCCACCCCGGGCAAGGGCAAGGTCCTGATCGAGGTGGAGGCGGCCGGCGTGTCCTACGCCGAGGTGCAAATGCTCCAACACCTCCATCCGTTCCCGCCCAAGTTCCCCTTCGTCCCCGGCTACGACCTGGTCGGGCGGATCGTCGAGGTCGGCCCCGGCGTCACCGGCTGGAAGAGCGGCGACCGGGTCGCCGCCATGCCCCGCCAAGGCGCCTGGCAGCGCTTCGTCGAACTGCCCACCACGACCCTGGCCGCCGCCCCCGACGAGCTGGACGCGGCCGTGGCCGTGGCCCTGATCACCAACGGGGTCACCGCCTACCAAATGCTGCACCGCTCCACCCACCTGCGGCCGGGCCAGACCGTCCTGGTCCACGGGGCCAGCGGCGGCGTCGGCGCCCTCCTCACCCAGCTCGCCGTCCACCACGGCCTGCGGGTCATCGGCACCGCCTCGCCCGCCAAACACGACACCGTGCGCGACCTCGGCGCGGAGCCGCTCGACTACCGCACCCCCGACATCGTCGCAGCCGTACGCGCACTCGCCCCGCAGGGCGTCCAGGCCGTCTTCGACCACATCGGCGGCCGCGGCCTCGACGCCGCCTGGACGATGCTCGCCCCCGCCGGCACCCTGGTCTCCTTCGACTCCTCCGTGGCGGGCTACCGCCCCGGACAATGGTTCCGGCCGCACGTCCCAGCCCTGCGCCGCACCGTGGCCCGCTACTTCGCCCGGCTCCTCGGCCTCACCGGGGGCCGCCGGATGAGCATGTACTACGTCAAGCCCGGCCCCAACTTCACCACCGACTACGCCGAGCTGTGCAGGCTCGCCGCGGCCGGTGTCCTGACCCCCCGCATCGCCGGCCGCCACCGGCTGGCCGGGGCCGCCACCGCCGTGCGCGCCCTGCTGGACGGCAGCAGCGTCGGCAAGCACGTCCTGCTCCCCTGAGCCATCCCACTCCCCACCAGACGAGGGAAATTCCCACCATGACCGCAACGGCGAACGAGCGTCCCACCGGCCAGAGCGTGCAGGAACGCAACAAGGAGATCGCACTCGCCTGTGCCGCCGCCTGGAACCGCTGGGAGCTGGACGGCATCCTCAAGCACTGGGCCCCCGACATCAAACACTTCTCCGAGGACCGCCCGGTCGACACCCAGCAGATGATCGGCGCCATGCAAGGAGGCCTCGCCGCCTTCCCCGACCTCCACCTGGACGTCAAGAGCATCGTCGCCGAGGGCGACCGCGTCATCCTGCGCATCACGGTGACCGCCACCCACCTCGGCCAGTTCCTCGGCAAGGCCCCCACCGGCAAGAAGGTCAGCTGGTTCATGCTCGAAGAACTCCGCTTCAACGACGCCGGCCAGATCATCGAGCACTACGACGTCTTCAACTACCTGCCGATGCTGAAGGAACTGGAGTTCGTCCCCGCCGACGTCCTGTGAGCACGACCGGGCCCCCGCGGGAACCCTTCGATTCCCGCGGGGGCCCGTCGTCGGCCGACGCCGCCCGCCCCGTTAGGCCAGGTCGTCCCGGGTGACCGTACGGGCCGACACCAGCAGCCCGCCGCCCTCACCCCGCACCAGCACGTCCTCGCAGACGCACACCCGGTGCACCCGGGACCCGCCGCCGATCTCGGAGGCGTAGACGACGGCGTACGAGCGGACGGCCACGGCGCCGTCCGGGCGGGGCCGGACGTCCAACATGCCCATGAAGTGCCGGTGCCGCTGCCCGGCCGCGGCGAGCTCCGCACGGCTGCGGGTCGTCGCCGCGACCAGGCCGGCCCGGCCCCGCACCGGCTCCGGCAGCGTCGGCACGGCGAACGTCGCGTCCCCGGTGAAGGTCTCAGCCCAGCGCTCCGCCTCACCGAGGTCGAGGAGCTGCATCTGGTGCGCGTAGAACTGTTGCACCTCGGCGTGGAGCCCGGCGTTCCAGGCGGTGGTCCCGGGCGCGAGGTCGGGCACGGTCGTCATAGAGGTCTCCCTTTCGTTCCTTGGTCGCCCCCATGCTGTGCGCCGCAGGTCGCACCCCCTTCGAGGATCCCTCGACCGCCGGCCCCCGCCCCGACGACCAAAAAAAAAGGGGTGAGGGGGCTCGCGACCCTCCAGCCGCCTTCCGCCCGCCCTCCAGCGGGCCGGGACACCGTCGGACCACCGCAGAGCCGAGCAGTGAAGGGTGGGAATGGTGTTCGCTGAACAGGTGCACCGTACGTCGCACGAGGTGGAGATCGCCGCACCCGCGGGGGTCGTCTACGGGATCATCGCGGACACGCAGAAGTGGCCGCTGTACTTCCCGCCGAACGTTCACGTCGAGCGCCTCGAAGGCGACGGGCAGCACGAACGCCTGCGCATGTGGGCGACCGCCAACAACACGGTGAAGACCTGGACCTCGCGCCGCGAACTCGACCCCGGCCGCCGCCGCATCGAATTCCGCCAGGAGATCCCGGCCGCTCCACTGACCGGCATGGGCGGCACCTGGATCGTCGAAGAGCTCGGCCCGACCTCCACCCGCCTGACCCTGCTCCACGACTTCACCGTGGCCGACGACCGCGCCGAAGACGTCGAATGGGTGCTGCGCGCCACCGACACCAACAGCGAGTCGGAACTGGGCCGTCTCAAGACGCTCGCCGAGCGCTGGACCGAGCTGGACGACCTCGTGCTGTCCTTCGAGGACTCGGTACACGTCGAAGGCCCGGCGGAGCTCGTCTACGACTTCCTGTACCGGGTGGGTGACTGGCCCGAACGGGTCCCGCACGTGGACCGCCTGGACCTGGTCGAGGAGACGCCGGGCATCCAGGTCATGTCGATGGACACCCGCACGGCCGACGGCTCGGTCCACACCACCGAATCGGTCCGCGTGTGCTTCCCCGAGACCGAACGCATCGTGTACAAGCAGACCGCGACCCCGGCCCTGATGGCCGCCCACACCGGCCAATGGTCCCTCAGGCGCCACGGCACCGGTGTGACCGTCACCTCGCAGCACAGCGTCGTGCTGCGGTCGGAGAACATCGAGCGGATCCTCGGACCGGACGCGGACGTCGCCGCGGCCCGCCGCTACGTCCGCCAGGCCCTCGGCCGGAACTCCGGCGCCACCCTCAACCTCGCCAAGCAGTTCGCGGAGACCGCCGCCCCGGCCGCCCGCTGACACCCCCCACGGCACCCCGCCGGCCCTGCCGGCGGGGTGCCCCCGTTCGACGGGGGCGGGCAGACGCAAGCCCCCAGCCCCCGACCCCCGGCCCGAACCCCTTCCCGGCCCGCCCATACGTGTGCGTCACCAGCGAACCCCCGAACAGAACGTGCCGGTCACGGCCACACCCCGCCCGTCCGGTGGGGGACAGGCACTGGTTCGAGCGGTTCTCCAGGAAGGTCGGCGAGGCTCGAAACCACGTGCGGTGGTTGCGTCGCGCGCGCGGCGGCGATCCGCGCTGTCGCCGTGACCCTTGGAGGACAACTGTGAAGGAAAGCCGATGAGACGGGTCGTGATCACCGGAATCGGAGTGGTCGCACCCGGCGGCGTGGGCACCAAGGAGTTCTGGTCGGTGCTCACCTCCGGCCGTACCGCCACCCGGGGCATCACCCTGTTCGACCCGGCGCAGTTCCGTTCGCGTATCGCCGCGGAGGCGGACTTCGACCCCGCCGCTCAGGGCTTCACCCCCGCCGAGGCCGCACGACTGGACCGGGCCACCCAGTTCGCCCTGGTCAGCACCCGTGAAGCCCTGGCCGACAGCGGACTGACCGCAGAACTGGACCCGCTGCGCACCGGTGTCACCCTGGGCAGCGCGGTCGGCTGCACCACCGGCCTCGACGTCGAGTACGCGCAGGTCAGCCGCAACGGCGCGGACTGGGTACTGGACCACACCCGGGCCGTCCCCCATCTCTTCGACTACTTCGTGCCCAGCTCGATGGCGGCCGAGGTCGCCCGCCTGGCCGGCGCCCAGGGCCCGGTGTCGCTGGTCTCCACCGGCTGCACCTCGGGCCTGGACTCCGTCGGCCACGCGGTGGAACTGATCCGCGAAGGCAGCGCCGACGTCATGATCACGGGCGCCACCGAAGCACCGATCTCCCCGATCACCGTGGCCTGCTTCGACGCGATCAAGGCCACCAGCCCGCGCAACGACGAGCCGGAAACGGCCTCACGGCCCTTCGACCGCACCCGCAACGGGTTCGTGCTCGGTGAGGGCTCGGCCGTCCTCGTCGTCGAGGAACTGGAACACGCCCGCCGCCGCGGAGCGCAGGTCTACGCCGAAATATCGGGCTTCGCCAGCCGCAGCAACGCCTACCACATGACCGGTCTACGGACGGACGGCGTGGAGATGGCCGAAGCCATCACCGCCGCCCTCGACGAGGCCCGACTCAACCCCGACGCCGTCGACTACATCAACGCCCACGGCTCGGGCACCAAACAGAACGACCGCCACGAGACGGCGGCGTTCAAACGCAGCCTCGGCCAGCACGCCTACGAGGTGCCGGTCAGCTCCATCAAGTCGATGATCGGCCACTCCCTCGGGGCGATCGGCTCCCTGGAAGTGGCCGCCAGCGCCCTGGCCATCACGCACAACACCGTGCCGCCCACGGCCAACCTGCACGAAGCCGACCCCGCGTGCGACCTGGACTACACCCCGCTCGTGGCCCGCGAGCAGCAGACCGACACGGTGCTCACCGTGGGCAGTGGTTTCGGCGGGTTCCAAAGCGCCATGATCCTGACCCGTCCCCACCTGGGAGCGACCGCATGACCACCACGTCCACCCTCGACCGCACCCGCGAGGACGGCCCCGGCACGACCCGCCGCCCGCAGGCCGTGGTCACCGGCATCGGCGTCGCCGCCCCCAACGGGTTCGGCGCCCGCGCCTGGTGGGACGCCGTACTGCGGGGCGAGAACGGCATCGGTCCGCTGACCCGCTTCGACGCCCGCGGCTATCCGGCCCGGCTCGCGGGCGAGGTACCCGGATTCGTCCCCGAGGACCACGTGCGCAGCCGACTGATGGCCCAGACCGACCAGGTGACCCGGCTGTCCCTGGCGGTCGCCCAGGAAGCACTGGACGACGCCGGGGTCGACCCGGCCGAACTCCCCGCCTACGCGGCCGGGGTCGTCACCGCCAGCTCCGCCGGCGGCTTCGAATTCGGCCAGCGCGAGCTCCAGGCCCTGTGGAGCCAGGGCGGCCAGTACGTCAGCGCCTACCAGTCCTTCGCCTGGTTCTACGCCGTCAACACCGGCCAGATCTCCATCCTGCACGGGCTGCGGGGCGCCAGCGGGGTGCTGGTGACCGAACAGGCGGGCGGACTCGACGCCGTCGCCCAAGCCCGCCGCCAGCTACGCAAAGGGTCCTCGCTCGTCATCACCGGCGGCGTCGACTCCGCCCTGTGCCCGTGGGGCTGGGTCGCACACGTCGCCGAGGGACGCATGAGCCCCGGCGAGGACCCGGACCGCGCCTTCCTCCCCTTCTCCGAGGACGCCAGCGGCTACGTACCGGGGGAGGGCGGCGCCCTGATGGTGCTGGAGGACGCCGAGGCCGCCCGGGCCCGCGGGGCCCGGGCGTACGGGTCGGTCACCGGCTACGCCGCGACCTTCGACCCGTCCCCCCACCCCGACGGCCGTCGGCTCGGCGCCGCGGCCGAACTCGCCCTCGCCGACGCCGGGGTGCGGCCCGACCAGGTCGACGTCGTCTTCGCCGACGCCGCCGGCGAACGGCAGGCCGACCGTGCCGAGGCACGGGCGATCTGCGAGCTGTTCGGTGAACGGGCCGTGCCCGTCACCGCACCCAAGAGCATGACCGGCCGGCTCTCCGCCGGAGGGTCCTCCCTCGACCTGGCCGCGGCGCTGTTCTCGCTGCGCGACCAGGTGATCCCGCCCACCACCGGTACCGACCGCCCGGCCCGGGACTGCCCCGTGGACCTGGTCACCGCCACCCCGCGCACCGGCGTGGAGCTGCGGACGGCGCTGGTGCTGGCACGTGGCCGGGGCGGTTTCAACGCCGCCGCCGTGGTCAGCGCCTAAAACCACGCCGGCGCCACCCCCGGCCGTACCGAAGCACACCACCACGGACAACCACACGTCCGCACAGAAGAAACACGAGGTATGACGTGACCCGGTTCGAACTCACCGATCTGACCGCCCTGCTGCGCCAGTCCGCCGGCGAGGACGAGGGCGTGGACCTGGACGGCGACATCCAGGACGTCCCGTTCGCCGAACTCGGCTACGACTCGCTGGCCATGCTCCAGACCACGGGCCTCGTCGAGCGGGAATGGCAGGTGCTCCTGGACGAGGAAGCCGTCTCCGAGGCCGAGACCCCCCGCCAGTACCTGGAACTCATCAACCGGGCGCTGTCCGAGCGCACCGCCGCCTGAGCCCCGGCCGGCCCCCGGCGACCACCGGTCGGGGACCACCGGGCACGGCCGTCCGCCCACCGGGCCGCGGCCGTGAGGCGACGAGCGGGCGGCCCCCAACGGGGCCGCCCGCTCGGCCGTGGGGTGCCCAACGACCCCCGAGACCGGCCGCCCCGGGAGTTCAGCAGCGCTCCATCCGGCCTCAAGACCGCAAAACCACCATCGGATGCAAACGACCAGTGCATGAACAAGGGGGAGGGGCTGTGGGCAGCAGCACGGACACGGTGCCGGACACCTCGCAGGCCACACAGGCCGCTCGGGCGGCTCCCCCCACCCCGGGCGTGCCGGGCGGACCCGCACCGGACCACCACGGCCTGGTCGACGGATTCCTCGCCCACGCCCGCCGGGACCCGCATGCGACGGCCCTGGTCTGGCGCGACGAGGAGATCGACTACGGGACCCTGCTGCGCCGCGCGCAAGCACGGCGTGCCCGCCTCGACCGGCTGACCGGCGACTCCCCGGTCGGCGTCCCCGCCGTGAAATCGCCCGACACCATCGCGCTGGTCCTCGCCTGTCTGCTGGAGCGCCGGCCGGTCCTGCTGCCCTCGGCCACCCTCGGCGCCGACGCCCTGGAACGCCTGTACGACGAGGCCGGCGTCCGCGAGGTGCTGGATCCGGCGGCACCCGCCACCCCGGACCAGCACACGCACCAGGACGCGGACGTGGACGCCGGCGACGCACCGGACCACGCGCACACCGGCCCGTGGAACCCGCCCGCACCCCCCGGCGGGCAACCCGCCCTGCTCCTGACCACCTCCGGCTCCACCGGACTCCCCAAGATCGTGCCGCTGGGCGTGGAAGCCGTCGACGCGTTCGTCCACTGGGCCGCCGACGCCTTCGGCATCGGCCCCGGCTCCACCGTCCTCAACTACGCGCCGCTCAACTTCGACCTGTGCCTGCTCGACCTCTGGGCCACCCTCGCCCACGGCGGCAAGGTCGTCCTCGTCGACCCCGACCAGGCACTGAGCGGCCCCCGCCTACTGGCCCTGCTCGACCGCCACCGGGCGGAAGTCGTCCAGGGCGTGCCCATGTTCTACCGGCTGATCACCGACGCCGCCCAGGACACCGGGTCGGTCCTGCCGTCCGTACGCCACGCCGTCTTCACCGGCGACGCCCTGCCCGGGCCGGTCCTCGCCCGGCTGCCGCACCTGATGCCCGCCGCCCGGCTGTACAACGTCTACGGGTGCACCGAAACCAACGACAGCTTCTGGTACGAGGTGACCGACGCCCGCACCGAGGCCGGCACCCCGCTGCCGCTCGGCCGCCCACTGGCCGGCGTCGACCACTTCCTCGCCGACGGCGACGGGCGCGTCCTGGAAGGACCGGGCACCGGCGAACTCCTCGTCTCCACCCCCTTCCAAACCGACGGCTACCTCGGAGCGGCCGCCTCCGCGCACGTCTTCGCACCCCATCCATCGGGCACGGGAGGGCGCCGGTACTTCCGCAGCGGCGACCTCGTGCGGCGACACCCGGACGGCTCCCTCACCCTCGAAGGGCGCACCGACCACCAGGTCAAGGTCCGCGGGGTCCGGGTCAACGCCCAGGAGGTGGAAAGCGTCCTGCTCGCCCACCCCGACGTCACCGAGGCGGCCGTCCTCGCCCTGCCCGACCCCGTCGCCGGACGCCTGCTGCACGCCGTCGTACGGCGCACCACCGGCTCCGGCCTCAACACCCTGACACTGCGCGGCCACCTGGCCCGCCGGCTGCCGCGCGCGGCCGTCCCCTCGACTCTGCGGATCACCGACGATCCGCTCCCCAGGACCTCGACCGGCAAGGTCGACCGCGACCTCGCCGCCAAGGCCCATTTCACCAAGGAGAACTGACATGACCCACGCCCCGGCCGTCAAGGCGTTCATCATCGAGGAGTTCCTGCCCGACGTGCCCGCCGGCGAACTGGCCGACGACCACGACCTCCTGGAGAACGGCATCGTCGACAGCCTCGGGCTGCTCAAGGTGATCGCCTGGCTGGAGGACCGCTACGGCATCGACGCCGACACCGTCGACCTCGACCCGGAGTCCTTCACCACGGTCACGGCGATCGCCGCGTTCATCGAGCAGTCCGCGCCCAAGACCGCGGGGGCCGCGTAGCCATGCACGAGGCCGTCGTCTCGCTCATCGGCCGCGACCGCCCCGTGGAACTGCCGGTGTGGCGGTCGTTCTGGGACCGGCTGCACGCCGGTGACCTGCTCCGGGGTGAAGCCGCGGCCCTCCTTGCCTCACTGTCCACACAGATGCCCGACCGCATCACCCTGCACGGGCTGCTGGAGTCCTTGGACGAGCGCCGGCCGCCGCGCCCCGCCGGAGCCTTCGCCGGCGCCGTCAACATCGTCGGCACCGGCGGCGGCCCGGCCACCTTCAACATCTCCACGGCGGCGGCCTTCGTCGCCGCGGCCATGGGCGTCCCCGTCGTCAAGACCGGCTCCCGCGCCCACACGAGCCGCTTCGGCTCCCTCGACCTGCTCGCCCGGCTCGGCATCACGCCGACCACCTCGTACGCGCACACCCAAGACGTCCTGGAGCGTTGCGGCATCGCCTTCGCCGGGTTCTTCGTCTACCCACAGGAGGTCACCCTCCTCGCCCGGGCAGTGGTGCCGCTGGACCTACGCCGGCTGGGCTCCTTCGTCAACACGCTCGGGCCCTTCCTCGCCGACATACCGGTCAGCGCACAGGTGACCGGCGTGTCCCGGCCCCGACACCTCGAAGGGCTGCGGCACGCCGCCGAGCACGTCTCACGCACCACCGGCCGGTCCGTCTGGCTGGCCGCCAACGACGCCGGCGCCGATGAACTGCTCGGATTCACCACCAACCGGGTCCGGGCCTACACAGACGGCACCGACCACGAGTTCGTGCTGACCCCCGGCACGCTCGGGCTCGGCACCGGCCATCTGGCCGACCTCGCCGTCCCCGAAGGCGGCGTGGACCGGGGCGCCGAACTGTTCCTCGACGTACTCGCCGGCCGGTGCGGCCCGACCGTCCGCGAGACGGTCTGCCTCAACGCCGCGGCGCTCGCCGTGGCCGGCCGGCTGACCGGCGACTGGCACCAGGCGCTGGCCGCCGCCCACACCGTACTGCAGGACGGCTCGGCCCTCTCCCGGCTCGAACGACTGCGCTCCTTGGACGCCGCGCATGCCTGACACCCTGACCGGCACGACCCCCCGCCCCGACGCCCGCCCCGACGCCCGCCCCGACGCCCGCCCCGGCTTCTTCGCCGGGCGGAGCCCCGGACAGCCGGGACTGGCCGTGTTCGCCAACGCCGGCGACCCGCCCCTGGCCGCACTACCGGAACTCGCCGCGATGCTCGACGAGAACGGCGTCGACTGCCTCGAACTCGCCGTCCCCTTCCCCGGATCCGCCACCGACGGGCCGGTCATCCGCCGCTCCGCCGACCGCGCCCTGGCCGGCGGCACCACCCTGCACTCCGTCCTCGACGCGGTGGCCGCCATCCGGCCGGGCCTCGGCCGACTGCGCATCGCCCTACTCGCGGACTGGAGCCACAGCGTCAAGGGCACCGACCTGGGGGACTTCGCCCGGACCGTCGCCGACGCGGGCTGCGACGCGCTACTGCTGCACGGACTGCCGCCCCGACTGCGCGCCGCCCACTACGCGGCGGCGCGCGACGCCGGCCTACCACTCGTCACCACCTGCTACGCGGTCTCCGACCCGCAGACCGTCTCCGAGGCCGCCCGGCACGCCTCCGCCTACGTCTACCTGGTCGCCCACTACGGCCGCACCGGCACGACCACGGCGGCCGACCCGGACCGCCTGGCCGCCGCACTCACCCTGCTGCGCGCCCGGACCACGGCCCCCGTCGCGGTCGGCTTCGGCATCCGCACCAGGGCCGACATCGCCGCGCTGGAAGACCTCGGCGCGGACGCGGCGGTCGTCGGCAGCGCCGGCGTCGCCCGCATCGAACAGGCCCTCACCGAAGGACACGACCCCGTCGAAGAGTTCGCCTCCTTCGTACGGGAGCTGCTCCACCCGTTCCCCGGCCACCCCACGAAAGGAAACCCCACATGATCGTCCGCAAGCTCGACGACGTACGCTGCGTCGACTGGGGCAACGGCATCAGCCGCCGCTTCCTCACCGCCTCCGACGGCCTCGGCTACACCGTCACCGACACCATCGTCCGGGCCGGCACCAAGTCCCGCCTGGAATACCGCCGCCACCTGGAGGCCTGCTACTGCATCGAGGGCAGCGGCGAGGTCGTGGACACCGCCGGAGACTCCCACCCCATCACCCCCGGCACCCTCTACGCCCTCGACCAGCACGACGCGCACTGGCTGATCGCCAGCCCGCACGAAGACCTCCGCCTGGTCTGCATGTTCACCCCCGCCCTGCGCGGCGACGAGGTCCACAACCTCGACTCTCCCGAGTTCTCCCAGTACTGATGACCACGTGGACCGATGACCAGCAGCGGCTGCGCGAAGGCCTGCAGCCGCTGCTGCGCAAGATCAGCGAAGGACACGTCGAACGCGACGCCGCAGCGGTCTTCCCCCGGGAACAGTGGGACCTGCTGCGCGCCACGGGAATCCTCGGCCTGCCCTTCGAAGAACGCTGGGGAGGCCTCGGCCAGGACCTGCTGACCACCGTCCACGTCCTGGAAGGCCTCGGACAGGGCTGCCGCGACGCCGGCCTGAACTTCTCCGTGACCAGCCACATCGTCAGCACCGGAGTCCCGCTGCACCGGTTCGGCTCACCCCAGCTGAAAGAACGCCACCTACCCCGCCTGTGCTCCGGGGAAGCCATCGGCGCACACGCCATCAGCGAGCCCGACAGCGGCTCGGACGCCCTGGCCATGCACACCCGGGCGGTCCGCGACGGCGACGGCTTCGTCCTGAACGGCAGCAAAGCCTTCGTCAGCAACGGCCCCGTCGCCGACCTGATCACCGTCTACGCCCGCACCAGCGACCGCCCGGGCCCGCTGAGCATCACCGCATTCCTCGTCGACCGCGACACCCCCGGCCTGACGGTCGGCAAGCCGATCCCCAAGATGGGGCTGCGCACCTCGCCGCTGAGCGAGCTGTTCTTCGACGACTGCCGCATCCCCGCCTCCCAGGTCCTCGGCCGCACGGGCGGCGGCTTCCTCGTCCTGGACCACGTGATGCGCTGGGAGATCCTCTGCTCCTTCGCCGTCACGGCGGGCGAAATGCGCGACCGCGTCCAACGGTGCACCGAGTACGCCCGCACCCGCACCCAGTTCGGCAAGCCGATCGGCTCCTACCAGGCCGTCTCCCACAAGATCGTGGACATGGAGATCGGCGTGGAGACCGCCCGCCACTGGCTGTACTCCGCCGCTCGCAAGCTCGCCGCCGGCGAGAACGCCACCAAGGACGTGGCCATCGCCAAACTCGTCACCAGCGAGGCCAACCTCGCCTCAGCGCTCGCCGCCGTGCAGATCTTCGGCGGCAACGGCTACATGGCCGAATACGGCATCGAGAAGGAACTGCGCAACTCGATCGGCGGAACCATCTACTCCGGGACCTCCGAAATCCAGCGCAACCGCATCGCCTCGCTGCTCGGCCTCTGACCCCCACCCCGACAGAAAACGGATCACGCCACCATGAACGCCCCGTCCGGACCCGCAGCCCCGGCCACCGAGGCCCTGGCCGCAACCGAGTTCATCGACCACGACAGCCCCGAGGTCCGCGCCTTCGTCCGCGACGCCGTCCCGGCGACCGCCACCACCCCCACCGAGCAGGCGGTGGCCCTGTACTACGCCGTCCGCGACGGCATCCGCTACGAGGTGTACGGAGCGGACCTGTCCCGCCAGGGACTGCGCGCCAGCCAGGTGGTGACCACCGGCTCCGGCATGTGCCTCCACAAGTCGGTGCTGTACGCCGCCGCCCTGCGCTCGCTGGGGATCCCCGCCCGCCTCGTCCTCGCCGACGTGCGCAACCACCTCGCCTCCGACCGGCTCAAGCAGCTGATCGGCGGCGACGTCTTCCACCAGCACGGCCTGACCTCCGTACACCTCCAGGACCGCTGGGTGAAGGCGACCCCGGTCTTCAACCGGACGCTGTGCCGGCTGTACCGGATGGCCCCCCTGGAGTTCGACGGCACGGCCGACAGCCTCCTGCACCCCTTCGACGAGCAGGGACGGCAGCAGATGGAGTTCCTGCGCCTCCACGGCGAGTTCGACGACCTGCCCTACGAGTGGGTCATCGCCGACCTGCGGGCCGCCCACCCGGGACTGTTCCAGGGCGAGGACCCCCGGTTCGCCGACGGCTCCCTCGTCCGGGACGCCCACGCCACGGCGCCGACGGCCTAGTGTTCGTCAAGGTCTGCGGTGCCACCACCGCCGAAGAGGTCCGGGCCGTCGCAGAGGCCGGCGCGGACCTCCTCGGCCTGTGGCACGGCATCCCCGACGGCCGCGCGGACCTGCCCGCCGGGCAGCTGGCCGAGCTGGCCGCCGAGGCCCGGGCCACCGGCCGACTGCGGCCCGTACTGGTCACCTTCGCCTCCGACCCCGCAGCCCTCGCCCGGACCGCCACCGCCGCCGGCACCGACTGGATCCAGCTCCACGGATACCAGCGGCCCGCCCTGGTCCGCGCCCTGCGCACGGAACTCCCCGACCGGGTGCGCATCGTCAAGGTGCTGCACGTCCGCAGCGGCTCCTGCCCGGAAGCGAGCCTGATCGCAGCCTACGAACGGGCCGGCACCGACCTGTTCCTGCTGGACGCGGCCACCGCCGACGGGCGGGTCGGCAGCACCGCGCACACCCTCGACGACCACACGGCGGCCGCCCTGGCCGACCGGATGGAACGCTCCTTCCTCCTCGCGGGCGGCCTGCGCCCGGACAACCGGAACCGGTTCGGCGCGACCCTCGCGCACCCCGGATTCCTCGGCATCGACGTGGACTCCGCCGCCCGGGGCGACGCCGGCCTGCTCGACGGAGCGCGGACGGCGGACCTGGTCCGCGCCTGGAAGACACCATGACCACGACCTTCACCGAAGCGCTCACCTCCGCCGACCGCCCCCTGATCATGGAGGTCAAACGGCAGGACGCCGACGGCAACGACCTGCTGGGCAGCCGCTCCGTCGCCGAGGTCGTCGCCCGCTACGAGGAAGCGGGCGCACCCTGCATCTCGGTCGTCACCGGACACTGGTTCGGCGGCACCGAGGAACTCCTCGCCGAGGTCGCCGCGCTCACCGACCTGCCCCTGCTGCGCAAGGACTTCGTCACCAGCCGCAGCCAACTCGCCCGCACCCGCGACCTCGGCGCCTCGGCGGTCCTGCTGACCGCGAAACTGCTGCCGGCGGGTGCCCTGGCCCGGCTGGCCGGACACGCCCTTGAACTCGGCCTGACCCCCTTCGTGGAGATCGCCGACGAGACGGAAGCCACCGCAGTACCGCCCGGACCCCACTGCGTGGTCGCCGTCAACAACAAGGACATCACCACCCGCGAACGGCTCCCCGGGGACCTGGACCGCAGCGCCGACCTGCTGCCCGCCGTCCTACGGACCGGCACCCACTGCGCGGTGAGCGCCAGCGGCATCACCGACCCCGTCCGGGCCGCCCGGCTGCTGGACGCCGGATTCCAGGGCCTGCTCATCGGCACCGGCCTGCTGCGCGCGCCCAGCCCGACGGCATGGTGCGCCCAGCTGGACGAGGCCCGCGCCTGAGCCCCGGCGGCATCGACCCCGCCTCGACGAACGCTCCAGTACGCCCCGGGGCGCGGTCCGCAGGATGGGGCCAGCAGTGGCTCCCCCCGCCCGTGGGCGCCCACCCGAACACGACCACCCGGAGTTGAACGTGGACAGCGCGCTGTACAAGACGAAAGTCACCGATGCCTTCAACGAGGCCGCGGCCACCTACGACCGGCTGGGCGTGGAGTTCTTCACGCCGATGGGCCGGAGGCTGGTGGAACTGGCCGCTCCACGGCCGGGCCAGCGGCTCCTGGACGTCGGCTGCGGCCTCGGCGCCACCCTGCTGCCCGCGGCCGCGCAGATCGGCCCGGAGGGCACCGCACTGGGCATCGACATCGCGGAAGCGATGATCGAGGAAGCCGCCCGGGAGGCCGACCGCCAGGGGATCCGCAACGTCGACCTGTGCGTGATGGACGGCGAACACCCCGACCTGCCGCCCCGTTCCTTCGACCTGGTGCTCGGCAGCTACAGCGTGATCTTCCTGCCCGACGCCCGGGCGGCGCTCGCCCGCTACGCCGGGCTGCTGCGCGACGGCGGCCGGATCGCCTTCACCAGCCCCGTCTTCACCCGCGACACCTTCCCCTTCCTGCCCCCGATGTTCACCGAGCTGATCCCGATGTCCCTGCTGGAGCACCTGCCGGCGGCCTGGCACCCGGAGCAGCTGCACCAGCAGCTGCACTCCTGGCTGGAGGCCCCCGCGGACCTCACGGCCGCCCTGGACAAGGCCGGCTTCACCGACGTGCAGATCACCGACGAGAACGTCCCGATGACCGCGGTGTCCGGCGAGGCCTGGGTGGACTGGTCGCACACGCAGGGCATGCGGCTGCTGTGGCAGCACCTGCCCGAGGACGAGGCCGCCGCCCTGCGCGCGCGGCTCATCACCGCCCTCGACGCCCTGCGCGAGAACGGCGGCCCCGTCCACATCGACGTCCCCGTCCGCTACGTGACGGCCACCGTGGCCCGCTGACAACCCGTACGGGGAAGTCAGCCAGCAGGGGTGCGTTCGGGCCCGCGCCTGGCCCCTACGGGTGTCCCGAACGGTGTGGTGCCCTGGTCGCCCGCGTTCGCTCCGCGTCCGGCGGCACGGACCAGGCCCGCGGCCCGCGCTCCGCGGCCCGCGGCCCCGGGGATGCGGGGGCGGGCTTCCCCCGCTCTGGGGTGCCCGGACCGGCCTGAACGGTCCGGGCCCCCACCACATCGCTCCGGTGCGCTGGGGGGCGGTGCCGTCCGTCGCCCGATCGGCTGCCCCGGGGCGCGTCGCCCGATCGCGACGCGCGCGGCATCGTGCCGGGACATCGTGCGGCACGCAGTGAGCAGCGGCTCGCGCCAGGACTCATGAGGTTCTCGATCCCGATCACGGCCACGCCGCACCGGCGTGGCCCGTGCAGCAGGCGCGGTGGCCGCGTGGCGGACCCGGGCGCCGCGGTCGTCGGCCGGCCCGCTGAGGTCGATGCGGTCGGCCCACTCCTGGCCCCGGTGCCGGAACCCGACCGTGGCGGCGAGCCCGTACCGGCCGTGATCGGCGTCGGCCAGGTCCGCCAGCGGGGCGGGCAGCTCGATCGACACGTCGCCGTCGGGGGCGCCGCGGATCGTCCCGTTCCCGCACCGCTTCCCCGACTCGCCCTCCGCCGCGAGGAACCGCACCCGGCCTCCCACCGCCGGCGCCACTGCGCCGGCGGTCCACTGCGCGGCGTCGAGAGGGTGCCGGACGTTCAGCCGCCGACCGCCGACCGCCGACCGCCGACCGCCGACCGCCGACCGCCGACCGCCGACCGTCGCGCACCGTGCACGTGCAGGCGGCGGGACCGGGCGAACCACCCCTGCCCGCTGCGGTAGCCGCCCGGCCCCCCTTGGCCCCCTCCACCCCCGACCGGCTTCGCAGGCCGCTGCACCAGCACCCCCGCCCGCTGGCAGGGACCGGGCGTGCGCGAGCCGGCAGCGGCGCGCCGGGAGGGCCCCGTCGTAGCGGCCGGCGATGACGAGGCGGCCCGCCCGGTCGACGCGCCCACTGGTCGGGGCCGGCGCGTACGGCACCGCGCCCGGCCGGGAGGTCCCGGCCGGGCGCGGTACGTGGTCGACGGCGTCAGGCCACCGACAGGGCGCCGTCCACGGCGAGGACGGTGCCGTTGGCGTACGCCGCTTCGGGGCGTGCCAGCTGCACGATCCACCAGGCGATGTCCTCGGGGCGGCCCACCCGGCCGGACGGGATCCGCTCGGCCATTTCCTCCAGGAAGCCCCGGTAGGCCTCCTCGGGCATTCCGGCCCGGACGCCGACGCCGGTGTCCACGACACCGGGCGCGATGCCCACGGAGCGGATGCCGCGCGGTGCGAGTTCCACCGCCCAGGTACGGGTGAGGAAGTCCAGCGCGACCTTGGCCATGCCGTAGACGGAGTTCTCCGGCCAGGCCCGGCGGCCGAGCGAACCGGCCGAACTGACGTTGATGACCACGCCCTTGGTCTCCTCCAGGGCGTCCAGGGCGGCCTGGGTGAGGAATACCGGGGCCAGCAGGTTCGTGCCGAGCTGGGCCCGGACCGCGTCCCGTTCCAGGTGGTCGAGGGTGGCGAACCCGGTGACGGCCGCGTTGTTGACCAGCACGTCGAGCCGGCCGAACTCCTCAAGTGCCCGCTCCACGATCAGCCGGGGCGCGTCCTGGTCGTGGACGTCCACGGCCAGCGTCCGGATCCGCTCGTGGCCGGCCGCGGTCTCCTTCAGCCTCGCCTCGGTCCGGCCGACGACCAGTACCTGGGCGCCGTCCTCGGCGAACGTGCGGGCGGTGGCCGCACCGATCCCGGTGCCGCCGCCGGTGACGATGACGCCCTTGCCGTGGGAATGCGTCGCCTGCGCCATCATCGGCCTCAGGAGCACAGGGCGACGTTGACGCCGCGGATGACGGCTTCCTCGGCCTCCGGGCCGAAGTCCTTGTCGCCGATGGTGAACGACAGCTGGACGCGGGCCGACAGGTCGCGGGTGGTGGCCGCGAGGGTGGCGTAGCCGGGGATGCCGGCGCCGTGGCCCCACAGGTCGAGGTCGGCGTCGTTCTGCAGCTTCATGATGCCGAGGCCGTAGCCGATGCCCATCGGGAGGTTCTCGATCATCTCCGGGGGCAGTGGCGTGGTCATCTCGGTGAACTCCGGCTCGTTCAGCAGCTTCCCGCTGAACAGGGCCGAGAAGAAGGTGTCCAGGTCGCGGGTGGTGGAGATGATCTCGCCCGCGCAACCGGCCTCGGAGGGGTTCATCAGCGTGACGTCCACCGTCTTGCCGCCGATCTCCATGTAGCCGCGGGCGTGCGGGCCGGGGATGTTCGGGTCGTCGCCCGGCAGCACCGTCTCCGTCAGCTCCAGCGGCTCCAGCACCCGCTCGGTGATCTCGGTGCGGTAGGAGCGGCCGGTGACCTTCTCGATGAGCAGGCCGATGATGAAGTAGTTGGTGTTGCAGTACGCGAACTTGGAGCCGGGCTCGAACTCCAGCGGCTTGGCCGCGGCGATCGCGATCAGGTCGGTCGGCTCGTAGTGCTTGTAGCGGTCGCGCAGGAACCGGTCGCCCGGCTTCTGGAACGAGTCCGAGTAGTTGTACAGACCGCTGGTGTGCTGCATCAGGTTGCGGATGGTGATCTTCTCGCCGTACGGCAGCAGGCCGGGCAGGTAGCTCTCCACCGTGTTGTCGAGGACGATCTTGCCCTCGGCGACCAGCTGGAGCACCACCACCGACACGAACGGCTTGGTGATGCACGAGATCCGGAAGCGGCCGTCGGTCGGCACCGGCCGGTCGGTGCCCAGCTCGGCGATGCCCGAGGTCACGACGAACGCGTCGTCGCCCCGCGCGACCCGGAACTGGACGCCCGCCGCCCCCGCCTCGACAAGGCGGTCAGCCGCGCCCTGCACAGCCTCCTGAAGAGCCGAAACCGTCGGCCGGCCGACCGTTGTCTGCGTCATCTCGCGAAACCCCCATCGGGTAGCAGTCGTTACACGTCCGATCGAGGGTCTCCGGGCCCCGTGGAGGTACGCCGGAGCCCCGTTGGAGTCGGAGCACCATGCGGAACAGGTGACTCTTCTTTCCGCGACGGAGCGTGTATAGTCGACTCCTCTAGTCAAACTTGACCAGCATTTTTGGGGGCGTACCGTGACCCTTCCTGCCGACACCGGCTACGTTCCGACCGCCGAGGACCGCGCCTCCCTCGACGCGTGGTTCGCCACGTACGACTCCCACTGCACCGCCTGCCAGGTCGAGGACATGGCCGACATGGCCGTCTTCCCGCTCAACCTCGTCAGCGACGACTCCGCGGGCAACGGCCGATCGGCGCAGTGGAACCGGCAGCAGTTCGTCGAGACCATGAAGCACGTCATGGGGGAGGGCGTCTCCTTCACCTCCACCCGCACCCCCGTCTTCCTCTCCGCCGCGATGGCGGTGGTCTTCACCGACTGCACCATGACCGTGGCCGGCGAAACCCAGCGCATGCACTACGCGGACGTCCTCATCAGGAAGGACGGCACCTGGGCCTTCCAAACCATGATCCAGGGCGGCTGGGGCGACAACCTCTGACCCCGGGCACCCGCCCACCGGCCCCTCAGCGGACCTTCGACCGTGCTGCGAGCCGCTACGGACAGACTCGCTGCGTCCGCCGAACCGAGTGAGGAGACCGGCCGTGCCGTCACGCACCACACCCCCCGCCGTTGCCCCTGCACCGCCACCCACCCGGGCGACCGAGATCGCCGACGGCGTCCACGCCTTCGTCCAGCCACCCGGCGGATGGTGCCTGAACAATGCCGGTGTGATCGTCTCCGACGGCCACAGCGCCCTCGTCGACACCGTCGCGACCGAGTCCCGGGCCCGCACCCTGCGGGAAGCCGCGCTGCACCTGAACCCGACCGCCCCGAAGGCCGTCGTCAACAGCCACTTCCACGGCGACCACGCCTTCGGCAACTTCCTCTTCCCCGAGGCGCTGGTCATCGGCCACGAACGCACCCGGTCCGAGATGATCGCCTCGGGCCTGCACCTGACGGGCCTGTGGCCCGACGTGGACTGGGGCGCCATCGCGCTGGTGCCGCCGGCCGTCACCTACCGGGACGCCCTCACCCTGCACGTCGGATCGGTCCGCGCCGAAGTGGTGCACGTGGGCCCGCGCGCCCACACCTCCAACGACTCCGTCGTGTGGCTGCCCGAGCAGCGGGTCCTGTTCACCGGCGACCTGGTGATGGCGGGGGTGACCCCGTTCTGCCTCATGGGATCGATCGCCGGCTCCCTGACCGCCCTGGAACGGCTCCGCGCGTTCGGCGCGACCACGGTCGTGCCCGGCCACGGCCCGGTCTCCGGCCCCGAGGTCTTCGACACCGTGGAGGGCTACCTGCGGCTGGTCCAGGACCTGGCCGAGCAGGGCCGCGCCGCGGGCCTCACCCCCGTCGAGACCGCCCGGGAAGCAGACCTCGGGCCGTACGCCGACCTCCTCGACCCCGAGCGCCTGGTACCCAACCTCCACCGCGCCCGTGCGGAACTGGACGGCACCGGCGCCACGGAGGCACTGCCCATGCCCGTCATGCAGACAGCACTGCACGAGATGATCGAGTACAACGGCGGGCTCCCCTGCTGCCTCGCCTGACGACCGCGGCACGCAGGGCGACCCCTCCCGCAGACCAGCGGCGCGGGCGGCACCACCCGGCCGGCCGGCACACGCCCTGGCCGGGGCCGGCCCGCCGGGGCCGGTTCAGCGACCGGCCCCCCAGACCGCGGTACGCCGGATCCGCGCCAGCAGGTCCGCCTGGGCCAGCAGGTCCGCCTGGGCCAGCAGCCCCGCCTCGTCGCCACCGCCCGGCCGGCCGTGGACGGCGGCCGTGAACGCGGTGAGGGACGCCGCCGCCTGGTCCTCGGCCGGCAAGGTCACCGTCTCGGTGCCCGAGGCCCGTTCGACGAGGAGCTCGGGACGGTGGTCAGCGGCCGGGGTGAACGCCCGGTCCACCGTGATCCGTCCCTCACTGCCCCACACCTCGTACCGGGACCGGTAGGCGTGCTCCATACCGAAGGTCAGCTGCGCGCTGACGCCGTCGGCACGGCGCAGCAGCGCGGCACCGGAGGTCTCCACCCGCCGCCCCGGTGCGGCCGACAGCACCGCGCCGGCCACGTCGAGCTCCGTGCCGAGCAGGTGCACCGCGGCCCGTACCGGGTACAGGCCGATGTCGGCGAGGCAGCCGCCGCCCAGCTCCGGGTCGTAGCGGATGTCCCCCTCCGGGGGCGCGGGCACCGTGAACGCGGCGTGCAACGCGCGCGGCTCCCCGATCGCCCCGTCGGCCAGCAGCCGGCGCACCGCAGCATGCTGGCCGTGGTGGACGAACATCGTGTTCTCGCGCAGCACCAGCCCCAGGGCCCGGGCCCGCTCCAGCAGCGCACGGGTCCGCGCCGGGTCCGTGGTCAGCGGCTTCTCGGCCAGCACGTGCTTGCCGGCGTCCAGGGCCGCCCCGACCCATTCGGCGTGCAACGCGGCCGGCAACGGCACGTACACGGCGTCCAGCAGGGGATCGGCGAGCAGCTGCGCGTACCCGGTGACGGGCCGGGCCCCGTAGGGCGCCGCCGTGGCCGCGGCCCGGCCGGCCGACCGGCTGGCGACCGCGCAGAGTTCCACGGCGTGATGGGCGGCCATCGCGGGCAGCATCCGGCGGCGCGCGAACTCGGCGCAGCCGAGCACGCCCAGGCGCAGTACCGGACCGGCGGCCGGGCCCGTCCTGCGCGCGGGCGACGCGGCCGGGCTCCCCCCGGAGAGAACAGGCATCACGGGACTCCAGTCGTCCTGGTCGGGCTCGAACGCGCCAACGGTGGCCGGGGCGGCTCGATCTCGGCTCGATCCCGGGTCGAGAGGGGGGCGAGCGGCCTCGGTGAGGCTGCTGGCGGCCGCCGCGGCTGTCGCGGCCGCCCCGGCACGGGCCCCGCCAGGGGGTCCGGACGACCCGACGAGGGGGCGCCCCATGTTCTCCAGCACAACGGAATTCCACCGCTGGTTCGAACAGGTCTGCGCGGCGCAGACGTACGAGGTGACGAGGGTACCCGTGGACCGGCTGGACGGCTGGTCGGTGGAGAAGGAGTCCGGGAACCTGGTCCACCGCAGCGGCCGGTTCTTCTCCGTCCAAGGACTCGACGTCACGCGGTCGGGCCGCGCCGTGGACGCCTGGCAGCAGCCGATCATCGTCCAGCCGGAACAGGGCGTCCTCGGCATTTTGGTCAAGGAGTTCGACGGAGTCCCGCACTGCCTGCTCCAGGCGAAGATGGAACCGGGCAACGCCGTCCTGGTCCAGCTCTCGCCGACCGTGCAGGCCACCCGGAGCAACTACACCCGGGTGCACGGCGGCCGCCCGGTCCCCTACCTCGACTACTTCCTCACCCCCGGCCGCGGCCGGGTCCTCTCCGACGCCCTCCAGTCCGAGCAGGCGTCCTGGTTCCTCGCCAAGCGCAACCGCAACATGATCGTGCAGACCGACGAGGACGTCCCCCTCCTGGACGAGTTCTGCTGGCTGTCCTTCGACCAGATCGCCGAACTGCTGCAGACCGACGACCTGATCAACATGGACACCCGTACGGTGCTCTCCGGGGCCGTCGGCCTGCGCCGGCCCACCGGGCCCACCAGGCCCGGCGGGCCCGACCCGGATTCGTTCCAGGGCGCGCTGGCCGCCTCGTGGGAGCCGCAAGGACGACGCCTGCACGGCACCACCGAGCTGCTGCGGCACCTGGCGCTGGCCAAGGAGCTGTGCACCCTCACCCGCCGGCTCATCCCGCTGGCGTCCACCGCACGCTGGTCGATGCGCGACGGCGTCGTCGTCCACGACGAGGGCCGCCACTTCACCGTGCTCGGCGTACGGGTGGAGGCCTCCAACCGGGAGGTGTCCGGCTGGTCCCAGCCCATGTTCATGCCCAACAGCCAGGGCGTGGCGGCCTTCCTCGCGAAGCGGGTGAACGGGGTCCTGCACCTGCTGGTGCAGGCGCGCGTGGAGACCGGCGCGCTGGCCCGCGTCGAGCTGGCCCCGACCGTGCAGTGCCAGCCCGCCGACTACGGTCCCGGTGCGGCGGACGGCCGGGGCCCGGCACCCCACCTGGAATTCCTGGACACGGTGCTCTCCGCCCGGCCCGACCGGATCCGGTTCGACACCGTGCAGTCCGAGGAAGGCGGACGCTTCTACCACGCCCGGATCCGCTACGTGCTCGTCGAGACGGACGAGGACTTCCCGCTCCACGTGCCCCCGCAGTTCACCTGGATGACGGTGCGCCAGCTCATCGGCTTCGTCCGGCACGGCAGCCACCTCAACGTGGAGGCCCGCACTCTGCTCGCCCTGCTCGGCTTCCTGCCCGCCGACCGGGCCGCCGACCGGCCCGCCGGCCGGGCCGCTGCCCCGGCCGCCGTCCGCACGCGGGAGCTGGCCGCGGCGGCCCCCGCTCACCGGTAGGTGTCAGTGACCCTCACACAGTCCTCGTACCGCGGGAGCATGCCCCGCGCCCGGGCCTCGGCCAGCCCCACGGCGTGGCTGTCCCGCTCCGAAAGGGTCAGCGGCAGGTCCCCGGGCCAGGGCAGGGCAAGGACCGGGTCGAACGGGTCGAGGGACTGCTCCAGGCCCGCCCGGTAGGGGGACGACACCAGATAGGACATCACCGTGTCGTCCTCCAGCGCCAAGAACGCGTGTCCAACCCCGACCGGGAGGTAGACGGCGTGGAAGGACACCGTGTCCATCTCCACCGAATCCCACACGCCGAACGTGGGGGAGCCCAGCCGGAGATCGACCACGAAGTCCACCGCCCGGCCCCGGGCGCAGTGCACGTACTTCGCCTGCCCGGGCGGGGTCGTCGTGAAGTGCACCCCGCGCAGCACCCCCCGCGCCGACCGGTTGTGGTTGGTCTGCACGACGGGCATCGGGTGACCCACGGCCCGGGCGAACTCCTCGCCCTGGAGCGGAGAGGTGAATATCCCGCGCTCGTCATGGTGCACCCGCGGCGTGAACTCGAAGGCACCCTCGACCGCCAGCGCCCGCACGGTGATCGGGGCGGCGGCACCCGGGCCGGCGGCACCCGGGGCGACGGCATCCGGGGCGGGGGTGTCCGGGGCGGTGCGCCCGTCGGTCTTCATCTGTCCTCCTGGCAAGGCGTGTGTGGCGCGGCTACGGCCCGCCACAGTGTGGAGAACCCCTCTAGAGCCCCGGTCGACGCCGGCGCCCGCCCGGCGGCTCCACCAGTACCCGAGCCGTACTGCGGCCGGCCCGCCGAGCATCGGCGGCAGTACGCGGGCGGGGTGCGCACCCCACCGGAACAGCCACCGAGAAAGGGCAACGATGACCGTTCCCAGCCGCCGGAGCTTCGTCTCCGGCACTCTCACGGCGGGCGCCGCCGTCGGGCTCACCGCCGTCGGCATCGTCCCCGCCCACGCCCAGGACACCCCCGCCCCCGCAACCACCCCCGCGCCCGGGGGCGGCGGGTCCCTCGTCACCCCCGAAGACCCGCGGTACGCGGCCCTGTCGACGCGCGGCAGCAACAAGATGTTCACCGCCCGCCCCGACGCCTTCCAGCTCGTCACCACCACCGAGGAAGCGGTGCGCGCGGTCGGCGACGCCGTCCGCGCGGGCAAACGGATCGCGGTCCGCAGCGGAGCCCACTGCTACGAGAACGTCGCCGGCGACCCGGCCGTCCGGCTCGTCCTCGACCTCAGCGGGATGAACGCCATCACCTACGACGCCCGCCGCCGCGCCTTCATGATCGAGGCCGGCGCCCAGCTGATGGACGTGTACAAGAAGCTCTACTACGGCTGGGGCGTGACCCTGCCCGGCGGCACCAGCGCCACCGTCGGCATCGGCGGCCACATCGCGGGCGGCGGCTACGGCGCGCTGTCGCGCGCCTTCGGCCTCGCCGCGGACCACCTGTACGCCGTCGAGGTCGTCGTCGTCGACGCGGCCGGCCGGGCCCGGGCCGTCGTCGCGACCCGGGAGCGCAACGATCCGCGCCGTGACCTGTGGTGGGCTCACACCGGAGGCGGCGGCGGCAACTTCGGCGTCGTCACCCGCTACTGGTTCCGCTCACCCGACGCCCCCCGCCACTGCACCGACCCGTCCCAGCTGCTGCCCCGCCCACCGGGCAACATCCTGGCCGGCATGGTCCGCTTCCCCCGCGAAGGCATGGACCGGGCATCGTTCCGCCGCCTGATCCGCAACCACGGCCGCTGGCACGAACACCACAGCGACGCCGACTCCCCGTACACCGGACTGTACGGCGGACTGGTCTTCTACGGCCGCCCCGAAACCGGCGACCTAGGCCCGGCGGCCAACGGCTACGCCTACATGGACGGCACCCGGCCCCACGCCGAGCGCCTGCTGCGGGACTACCTGCACGCCCTCGCCGACGGCGTCGGCGGATCCCCGCAGATCTCCGACATCAACAGCCAGCCCTGGCTCACCGCGACCGAGTACCTGGCCGGAGCCCAGGACAGCGACATCGGCCGCCACAAGCTCAAGTCGGCCTACCTGCGCCGCGGCCACAACGACGCCCAGGCCGACGTCCTCTACACCTACCTCAACAGCACCGGCAACCGGCACGACTTCGCCAACGTGACCTTCCAGTCCTACGGCGGCCGGATCAACACCGTCGCCGACGGCGCCACCGCCTCCCCGCACCGCGACTCGATCCTCTACGCGATCTACATGAACACCTGGCAGGACCCCGACGCCGACCCCGCCGCCGTCGACTGGCTGCGCCGGCTGTACCGCGACGTGTTCGCGACGACCGGCGGCGTCCCGGTACCGGGCCGCGACAGCGACGGCTGCTACATCAACTACCCCGACATCGACATGGCCGACCCGAAGTGGAACACCTCCGGCGTGCCCTGGCACCGCCTCTACTACAAGGACGCCTACCCGCGGCTCCAGCGGATCAAGGCCACCTGGGACCCCCGCAACGTCTTCCACCACACGCTGTCCGTCCGGGCGGAGCACCTACGATGAAGGTGCTGTTCGTCTCCTTCCCGCACAACACCCACTACTTCTCGATGGTTCCGCTGGCGTCCGCGCTGCGGACCGCGGGCCACGAGGTCCGGGTGGCGAGCCACCCCGACCTGACCGACCAGATCACCGCGGCCGGCCTGACCGCCGTACCCGTCGGCATCACCGACTGGTACTTCAACGACCCGTGGGCACCCGAACTCCTCGGCCACATCCTCGAAGAGGGTTCCGGACTCGTGCAGGGCTTCGACTTCACCGGCGAAGACCGCTCCCCATGGACCCACGAGTCGCTCCTCGCCCTGGAAGCCGTCGCGGTGCCCGCCCTGTACGCCTCGGTGAGCAACGACCCGATGCTCGACGACCTCGTCGCCTACGCCCGACACTGGCGCCCCGACCTGGTCGTCTGGGAACAGCACACCTTCGCCGGCCCGATCGTCGCCCGCGCCGTGGGAGCCGCGCACGCCCGCCTCCTGCACGGCATGGACATCACCGTCCGGGCCCGGCAGGAGTTCCTCCGGCTGAACGCGACACTACCGCCGGGCACCACCCAGGACCCCACCGCGGAATGGCTGGGCCGGGTGATGGACCGCTACGCACCCGGACTCGGCTTCGACGAGGAAATGGTCACCGGCCAGTGGACCGTGGACATCACCCCGCCCAGCTCCCGCTTCGACCTCGGCCTGCCCACCGTCGGCGTGCGCTACGTCCCGCACAACGGCGCCTCCGTGGTGCCGCACTGGCTCCGGGCCCCGGCCGACCGGCCCCGGGTCTGCCTCACCCTGGGGGTCTCCGGCGAGATCGACCACGCCTCCTTCTCCTTCGCCTCGGTGCTCGACGCGCTCGCCGACGTGGACGCCGAGATCGTCGCCACACTCGGCGCACAAGCCCGCGAAGAGCTCCCCACGACTCCCGACAACGCCCGCCTGGTGGACTTCGTCCCCCTCAACGACCTGCTGCCGACCTGCTCGGCGGTCGTCCACCACGGCGGCATCGGCACCCGCTCCACCGCCGAACTCCACGGCGTGCCCCAGATCGTGCTCCCCTACGGCTGGGACACGCTCGCCAAAGCCCGCCGGGTGGAGGAACTGGGCTACGGGCTGTGCCTGCCCGCCCACGAGCTGACCGTGGACGGGCTGCGCACCGCGGTCCTGCGACTGCTGGAGGAACCCTCCTTCACCGAGGCGGCGGCGAAGGTACGCGCCGAGGTCCTCGCCGAGCCGACACCGAACGACATCGTGCCGGTCCTGGAGCGGCTGACGGCATCGGCCCGTCAAACGACCGAAGCGGCGCCGTCGACCGCCACCACCGTGCCGCTGGTGTAGCCCGCCCCGGGCCGTGCCAGCCGGACGATCCACCACGCCACGTCCTCGGGCCGACCCACCCGGCCCGAGGGCGTGCGGGCGGCCGCCTCCGCCTGGTGACGGGCGATGTCCCCGGCACTCCAGCCCATGCGCTCGCCGATCCCCGTGTCCGTCTCGCCCGGCGCGACCCCGACCGCACGGACACCGTGCGGCGCGAGCTCCACCGCCCAGGTGCGGACCAGGAAGTCCAGCGCGACCTTGGTGGCCCCGTACACCGACAGGCCGGGGAACGCCCGGCGGCCCAGCGTGGCCGCGGTGCTCACGCACACCACCGTGCCGCCGGCGGCCGCCAGGGCGGGCAACGCCGCCTGCGTCAAGAACAGCGGTGCGAGAAGGTTCGTCTCCAACTGGGTCCGCGCGTGCCCGCGGGTGAGGGACCCGACCGGCTCGGGCAGCACGGCCGCGGCGTTGTGCACGAGCACGTCGATCCGGCCGGAGGACCCCACCGCCGCGGCCACGATGCGCTCCGCGGCGTCCGGTGCCGTGACGTCGGCCGTCAGGGGCCGGATACCGACGTGCCCGGCGGCCGTCTCCGCCAGGGTCCCGGCGGTGCGCCCCACGACCAGGACCTCGGCCCCGTCGGCGGCGAAGGCCCGCGCCGTCGCCCGCCCGATGCCCGTACCGCCCCCGGTGACGACGACCGTGCGCCGTGCCGCACCACTGCTGGGTGAACGTGTCATACCCGCGGACGCTAGCCACCCGTACTCGAAGGCCGCTCTAGCGCCCGTTGGGAAGGTGTCCGGGCCGAAAAGCACCGCCCGGACCGCACCCTCCCGCGCGTTCGGACCCCCGGGAGCCCCGGCGCCCGTCCCACCCACGCTCCGCCGATTCCGGGCGGCCCCCGTCGAATCCTTCAGGAGGCAAGGCATGTCCGTGCACACGTCCGAACTTACGGCGCCCCGGCCGGCGCCGGCGGCACCCGCCCGCGGTGCGGTGGGCGCGGGCGTCGCCCTCGGACTGCTCGCCAGCTGCAACGCGATGGTCCTGCTCGACGAGTCGATGGTGCAGATCGCCCTGCCCGGCATGGGCCAGGGCCTCGGCCTCACCCCCGTCGGCCTCGGCTGGGTCATCAACGCCTACCTCCTGGCCTTCGGCGGACTGCTCCTGCTCGGCGGACGGATGGGCGACCTGCTGGGCCGCCGCAAGGTCTTCCTCACCGGCGTCGCCCTGTTCACGGTGGCCGCGGCACTGCGCGGGGCGGCGACCTCCCAAGAATTCCTGATCGCCGTACGGGCCCTCCAAGGCGTCGGCTCCGCCCTCGCCACCCCCAGTGCGCTGGCCCTGGTACTGAGCACCTTCGGCGAAGGAGCCCCGCGCAAGCGGGCGATCGCCGTCTACACGGCGGTCGGCGCCGCCAGCACCGCCGGCGGGCTGCTGCTCGCGGGCACGTTCTCCTCGCTCAGCTCCTGGCGCTGGATGCTGCTGCTGAACGTACCCCTCGGCCTGCTGATCCTGCTGCTGGCACCGCTGGTCGTCGAGGAGACCGAACCGAGCCGCGGCCGGTTCGACCTGGCGGGCGCGCTGGTGTCCACCCTGGGCGCCGTCTGCCTGGTCTTCGGCCTCACCCGGGCCGCCGAACACCCCTGGACGGACGTGACCGTCGCCGGTCCGGCCACCGCCGGCATAGCGCTGCTGCTCGTCTTCCTCGTCATCGAGCGGCGGGCCCAGCAGCCCATCGTGGTACTGCGGCTGTTCGACGACCGGAACCGGATCTGGGCGTACGCCGGCACCTTCGCCGTACAGGGCGCCCTGATCGGCACGGGCTTCTTCCTCGTCCAGTTCTTCCAGCAGTTCGCCGGCTACAGCCCGCTGGCCTCGGCCGTGGCCCTGACCCCGGTGGCCGCCGCGATGATCACCATGTCGGGCGCGGCGGTCTGGCTGGAGCGGCGGCTCGGGCCGCGCCCCCTGCTACTGACCGGCGCCGTGCTGCTGATCGCCTCGAACGTCTGGCTGTCCCGCCTGACCCCGGACTTCCACTACGGGGGGAGCGTGCTGCCGGCGCTCCTGCTGTTCGGTTCCGGCATGGCCTTCTGCGTCGTCCCGCCCACCATCCTCGCCACCTCCGGGCTGCACAGCGACGAAGCCGGCGCCGCCTCCAGCGTGCACAACGCGCTGCAGACGGTCGGCGCCTCGCTGGGGCTCGCGATCCTGGTGACCGTCGGCACCAACGCCGGCCGCAGCGCCGAACAGAGCCTGCCGGCCGGAGCCCCGCCCGAGGAAGCCATGGGCCACGTGTTCGTGGAGAGCATGTCAGCCAGCTTCCTCGCCGGCGCCGGCTTCGCCGCAGCCGCGTTCCTCGCCGCCTCGTTCATCCGACCTTCCGGTGCCGCCACCGCGCGCACCTCGGACTCTTGACAGACAGGAGAAACAGCCGTGCGGTTCGGTTCCGTGGCGCGCTTCGGCGTCGTCGGCCTGATGTGGGGCATCAGCTACTTCTGGATCAAAGTCGTCTTCCAAGGCCTCAACCCGGCACAGTTCAGCTTCTTCCGGATCCTGGTCGGTGCCGTCGCCATGCTCGGTGTGCTGCTGTTCAGCAGCACACGGCTGCCGCGCCGACCCGCCGTCTGGGGCCAGCTGGTGTTCATCGCCTTCCTGGCCAACGCGCTGCCCGTGCTGCTGGTCGAGCTCGTGGACGACGCCCTGGGCGCCGACGCGGGCATGGTCTCGGTGTTCAACGCGAGCGTGCCGCTGTGCGTGGTCGCGCTCTACCTGGTGCGCCGCCACACCGGCCGCATCCCGGCCACGCTGGTGGCGGGCCTGCTCGTCGGCTTCGCCGGCGTCCTGGTCCTGTACGCGCCCTGGAACGCGGGCGCCCAATGGCTCTCGGCGGCCGCGGCCGTCAACGCCGTCGCGGCGCTGGCCTACGGCTGGTCCATGCTCCTGATGGAAAAGCTGATGAAGCCGGCCGCCGAAGACGGCCAGGACATGCACCCCCTGGTGCTGGCCACCTCGCAGGCGGTCATCGGCGTGGGCTGGGCCGCGATCAACCTGCCCAACGGGGGCTTCGACCGCGCCCCGCAGTTCTCCGCGGCCGTCATCGGCGCGCTCCTCGTCCTCGGCATCCTCAACACCGGGCTGGTGTACATGTGCTTCGCCCAGCTGATCCGCGACGAGGGCGCGGCCAAGGCCTCCAGCGTGCTGTACGTCGTGCCCGTGGTCCTCACCCTCGGCATGGTGCTGCTGGAGAACTACCAGCTCACCGGCCGCGAAGTGCTGGGCATGGCGATCATCGGGGCCGGCGTGGTCCTCGCCCGGATACCACAGCACGGTGCCCCCACCCCCACCCCCGCAGGCGCCGGCGGCGTCCGCCCGGTGCGGTCCGCGGCCGAGCCGACCTCCGCAGCGCACTGACCCGGCCAGCCGGCCACCCCTCCCCAGAAAGGACCACCCCTTGATCACCTTCATCAACCGCTTCACGGTCACCGGACCGACCGAGGAGTTCGAGCGGGCCTTCGATGAGACCTCCCTGTTCTTCACCGGCCAGCCGGGGTTCATCCGCCACCGCCTGATGCGGCACACCGACGACCCCCACACGTACGCCAACCTCGCCGAATGGGAGGACGAGGAGTCCTTCCGCAAAGCCCTGCAGCAGCCCGAGTTCGCCGCCCACCGCGCGGCGCTGAAGGCGCTCAGCACCAGCGACCCGAACCTCTACGTCCCGCTGTACGAACGCGTCGCCTGAGGCCGGCGCGGACACGGCGGCACACCTGCGGGGCCCAGGACGGCGCCCCCGATCAACACGGTGGCGCCGCCGCCCGTGCCCGAACCACCGGTCCCCACCCCCTGCGCCCTCCCCGGGGCGCCAGGACGCAGGGGCGGAGGACGCAAGGGCGGAGGTCAGAACAGGACGGGAACCCTCAGCCAACCCCCCGTCACCGGCGTCCGCTGCCGCCGCACCGCGGGACCGGCCGCACGCAGCCCGGGACGGGCCGCGGCGAGCGCCGCCACCACCGTCTCGGCGACGACCCCGGCGAACGGCTCCAGCGGCACCCCGTACGGCGCGGGGACCAACAGCCGCGGGCCGGCGCCGGACGTCTGCGCCCGGTCCGGATCGAAGACGTCCGGCCGGTCGAAGACCTCCGGGTCCCGGTTGGCCGCACCGACCACGACGGCCACCTGCTCCCCGGCCGCGATCCGCTGCCCGGCCGCCTCCGTGTCCGCCGCCGCGGTGAACACGTGCACCTTCACCGGCGGATCGTGACGCAACGTCTCCGCCACCACCGCGGCCGCCCGCTCCGGCCCCCGCTCGGCGAGCAACTCCCACTGCCCCGGCCCGGCGACCAGCGCACGCAACGCCCCGGCGACGAGTTCCCGCGCGGCCCGCACCCCCACCACCGCCGGCAGCACGGCCGCCCCGCCCAGCAGCCCGCGCAGGGCGGCGACAGCGGCCAGCAGCCGGGCGGCATCCTCGTACGACGGCGGCGCCAGCGCCGCATCGAGCGCGGGCGCGGCCGCCGCACAGGCCTCGGCCAGCCGCTCACGGTCCTCCCCGGCCACACCGTGCAGGTCCGCCAGCACCTCGACGGGAACCCGGGCGGCGACCTCGGAAACCAGGTCCACCTCCCCGCGCAGCCCCGCCAAGAGCCGCTCGCAGGCCCGCCCCGCCACCGCCCGGACCCGGTCGGCGCCGGGCCGCTGCGCAGGATCCGCAGCGGGCAACCCCCGGTCCCAAGCCACGGCCACCTGCGGCTGGGCCACGGCCGCCGGCAGCGGGCCGCCGTCCGGCACCGGCAGGGCCAGCAGCTCGGCGGCGGTGGCGTACCGGGCGGCCACCCACGTACCCAGACGACTGCGCCACAGCGGCCCGGCCTCCCGATTACGGGCGTACGGCTCCCGCGGATCCGGTCCGTGGTACCCGCGCAACAGTGCGGCGTACGGATCGCCCTGCGCCCCGTACAACCAGTGGATCCCCTGCACGAGCTGGAGCCGGCGGCCCAGCTCCTTCTCCGCTACCACCATCTACGGCTCCCCTCTCCCTCGCGGGCGCGTCCGCGCCGCGGGCACGGCGCAGGCTAGGCGGCCACGGCGGAGGATCGGTCGAGCGGGAAACCCCGCCCGCCGCTCCGCTCCGGCTCCAGGAACGTTCGACCGGACGCGGGGACGATCACCACTCGGTTGTTCAGTCGAACCTGGAGGTGACGTCGGTCGTGCCGAACCCCAACACACCCGAGGACCCGGTGGCGGATCCGGCCGCGCTGCTTCGCGACATGGTGCGCATCCGCTGCATCGAAGAGGAACTGGCGGACCTCTACCGCGACGAGCAGGAGATGCGCACCCCGGTGCACTTCTCCGTAGGCCAAGAAGCCGCCGCCGTCGGGGTCTGCGCCGCCCTGCGCGAGGACGACCTCGTCTACACCGGGCACCGCAGCCACGCCGCCTACCTCGCCAAGGGCGGGGACCTCACCGGCATGGTCGCCGAACTCTACGGCAAGGAAACGGGCTGCTCACGCGGGCGCGGCGGGTCCGTGCACCTGACCGACCGGGCCGTCGGCTTCGCCGGATCGGCCGCGATCCTCGGCGAGATGATCTCCGTGGCCACCGGTGCCGCATGGGCCCTGGCCAAGCAGGGATCCTCACAGGTCGTGGTCACCTTCTTCGGGGACGGAGCGTCCGAGGAGGGCGTCTTCCACGAATCCCTCAACTTCGCCGCGGTCCACCGGATCCCCGTCGTCTTCGTCTGCGAGAACAACTCCTACTCGATCTCCTCCCCGCTCTCCGCCCGCCAGCCCGCGAACTCCGCCACCACCGGCATCACCGAGCGGGCCCGGGCGTACGGGATCACCGCCGACCGCGTCGACGGCAACGGCGTCCTCCTCGTCCACGAGGCCATGCAGCGGGCCACCGCCCACTGCCGGGCCGGCCACGGCCCCTACCTCCTGGAACTGGACACCTACCGCTGGCGCGAGCACGTCGGCCCCGGCTTCGACACCGGGATCGACCGCCCCGAGTCCGAGGTGGAGGGCTGGCTGGAACGCTGCCCGGTCCGCCGGAGCACGGCGGCACTGCGCGCCGACGTACCGGACATCGAAGAGCACGTCGCCCGCTGGGACCAGGAGTTCCGCAACGAGACCCGGCTCGCGGTCACCGCCGCCAAGGCGGCGCCCTTCCCCGATACGGACCGGCTGACCGACGGGGCCTACGGGCGCCCGACCTGCGCGAGCTGACAGGAGATCACCATGACACGGAAGCTCACGTACTGGCAGGCGATCGCCGAAGGCACCGTCCAGGCCATGGAAGCCGACCCGAGCATCATCATCGCCGGGCAGAACGTCGACGACCACAAGGGCTCCTACGGCACCACCGGCCCCGCCTTCAAACGCTTCGGCGCCCACCGGGTGATCGACACCCCCAACAGCGAGAACGCCGTCGCCGGCATCTGCATCGGCGCCGCCGACCAGGGCCTGCGCCCCCTCGTGGTGCACACCCGGGCCGACTTCATGTTCCTGGCCATGGACGCCCTGATCAACCTGGCGTCCAAGTGGCGCTACATGTACGGCGACAAGGGCGGCGTGCCGGTCGTCATGCGCGGCGTCGTCGGCCGCGGCTGGGGCCAGGGCGCCACCCACTCCCAAAGCCTGCACGCGACGTTCGGCCACTTCCCCGGCCTGTACGTCGCCGCCCCGGCCTCCCCGGCCGACGCCAAGGGCCTGCTGGCCGCCGCCCTGCAGGCCGACACCCCCGTGGTGCTGATGGAGAACCGCTCGCTCTACCCGATCGAGGGCGAGGTGCCCCAGGAACTCGCACCCGTGCCCTTCGGCGTGGGCCGCATCGCCCGCCACGGCACCGACGTGACCGTGGTGGCCGCCTCGCTGATGGTCCACGAGGCCGAGCGCGCCGCCGACCTGCTCGCCGGGCAGGGCATCAGCGTCGAGGTGGTGGACGTGCGCAGCATCCGACCGCTGGACGAGGACATCATCTGCGAGTCGGTCGCCCGGACCGGCCGCGTCGTGGTGGCCGACACGAGCTGGGCACGCTACGGCTTCTCGGCCGAGGTGGCCGCGGTGATCGCCGAACGCATCCCCGGCGAGCTGCGCGCCCCGGTCCGCAGGATCACTCCCCCCGACTGCCCCGCTCCGGTGTCCTGGCCGCTGGAGGAAGCGTTCCACCCCAACGCCGCGAAGATCGCCGAAGCCTGTCTCGACCTGGTGGGCTGGGGCGGGACCGCCGTGCCCGCGCTGACCGGGGTGGACGCCGGATTCATCGGACCGTACTGATCCGGACCCTTCCGAACGAAAGGAACCAGACGTGAAATCGAGCAAGTCGGCCGTGGTCGCCGAAGGGCTCCGCAAGAGCTATGGCACGGCTCAGGTGCTCGACGGGCTCGATCTCGTCGTACCGCAGGGAACGGTGTGCGGGCTCCTGGGGCCCAACGGTGCCGGCAAGACCACCACCGTCGGCATCCTCTCCACCCTGCTGTCCGCGGACGGCGGCCGGGCCGAGGTCGCCGGCTTCGACGTCGCCCGGCAGGCGGCCCAGGTCCGCTACCGCATCGGACTCGTCGGCCAGCACGCGGCCGTCGACGAAGTCCTCAGCGGCCGCCAGAACCTGGTGATGTTCGGCCGGCTCTACCACCTGTCCCCGGCCGTCGCCCGCCGCCGCGCCGACGAGCTGCTGGAACGCTTCCGCCTCACCGACACCGGCAGCAAGCCGGTGAAGGACTACTCGGGCGGCATGCGCCGCCGCCTGGACCTGGCGGCGAGCATGGTGCTGGCCCCGCCCGTCCTGTTCCTCGACGAGCCGACCACCGGCCTCGACCCGCGCAGCCGCAACGAGGTCTGGGACGCCGTCCGCGCCCTGGTCGACGGCGGCACCACCGTGCTGCTCACCACCCAGTACCTGGAGGAGGCCGACCAGCTCGCCGACAGCATCTCGGTGATCGACACCGGCAAGGTCATCGCCGAGGGCACCCCGGAGCAGCTCAAGGCCCGCATCGGCGGCGACCGGATCGACATCGTGGTCCGGCGCGCCGACGAGCTGAAGAACGCCGCCGCCGCCGTCGCCCGCATCGGCGAGTCGGACCCGGTCACGGACGAGGACACCCGGCAGGTCAGCGTCCAGGTCCCCGACCGCGCCACCGCCCTCGCGGACATCGTGCGCGCCCTGGACTCCGCCGGCATCGCCGCCGAGGACATCGCCCTGCGCCGGCCCACCCTCGACGAGGTGTTCTTGCACCTCACCGGGACGGACCGGTCGTCGCGCGCGCAGGCGGACACCGCCCAGGAGCCGAAGTCGAAGTCGAAGTCGGAGGACGTGAAGGTATGAGCATCACCATCCCGGAGCTCCCCACCAGCCCGCTGTCGCGGCTGCGCTGGGCGCTCGCCGACGGCTGGACCGTCACCCTGCGCGGACTGACCCACTGGACCCGCGAACCCGGCACGGTCATCAGCGGAATGCTCTTCCCCGTGATGATGGTCCTGATGTTCGGCTACTTCTTCGGTGGCGCGATGCAGGTCCCGGGCGGCGGCAACTACCGCGAGTTCCTCCTCCCCGGCATGTTCGTCATGACCATGGTCTTCGGGATGGGCGAGACGGTCGCCGCCGTCGCCGCCGACAAGAACCGCGGCGTCACCTCCCGCTTCCGCTCCATGCCGATGGCCCCCTCGGCCGTCCTCGTCGGCCGCTGCACCACCGACATGCTCAACTCGGTCCTCGGCCTCGCCGTGCTGTTCGTGGTCGGCCTCCTCATGGGCTGGGACGCGCACGGCACCGTCGGCGAGACCGTGCTCGCGGTCGGCCTGCTCCTGCTGCTGCGCTTCGCCCTGACCTGGGTGGGCATCTACCTCGGGCTGCTCATGAAGGGCCCCGAAGGCATCACCATGGTGCAAACCCTCGAATTCCCCGTCGGCTTCCTGACCAGCGCCTTCGTCGCACCGGCCACGATGCCGGGCTGGCTGGGCACCATCGCCGAGTGGAACCCGCTGTCCTCCACCGTCGCGGCCACCCGCGAACTGTTCGGGAACCCCGGCTGGGGCGGCGACTCCTGGATCGCCCAGCACGCCACCTTGATGGCCGTCGTCTGGCCCGTCGTCCTCTTCGCGGTCTTCTTCCCGCTCGCCGTCCACCGCTTCCGGCACCTGACCAGCTGACGCGGCAACGGGTCGGCCGGGCCACCGGCCGACCCTCCGCGTGCCCGCACCCCCCGCTCCGACCCTCCAGGAGAACCAGATGGCCCTGCGCCCCCGAGCCCTGGCGGCAGCCGCTGCAGCCGCCCTCGTGCTGCCCCTGCTCGGAAGCCCCGCGGCTGCCGCCCCCGCATCAGCCGCCCACTCCGGCGGGCCCGCCAGGGCGAACTGCGCGCCGTTCACCTCCCAGGTGGCCGCCACCGAGGGCGCCCCCGCCGACCAGCGGATCGCCGGCACGCTGTGCACCCCGCGCGGCACCCGCGCCACCACGGTCCAACTACTGGTCCACGGAGGCACCTACGACCGGGACTACTGGACCGTGCGCGGCCGGACCGGCGGCCCCTCCTACGTGGAAGCCGCCGCCGGGGCCGGACACGCCACGCTGGCGTTCGACCGGCTGGGCACCGGCGCCAGCTCCGCCCCGCACAGCTCCCGCTTCAGCGACACCACCCACGAGCTGGTGACCCTCCAGCTCATCCGCACGCTCCGCGACCGCGGCTACCGCAAGGTCGTCCTCGTCGGCCACTCCTTCGGCGCGACGCTGGCCCGCATGCTCGTGGCCAAAAACCCCGGGGCCGTCGACGGACTCGTCCTCACCGGCGAAGGCGCCCCACCCAACCTGGCGGCGTTCGAGGAGATGTTCCACCTGTACGTGGCCGCCGGCCAGCACCCGCTGCTGGCCCGGCGCGGCCTCGACGACGGCTACCTCGCCCTGCGGACCGGAGCCAAGGCCAGCTGGTTCTACGACCCCCGGACCACCGAACCGCACGTGCTGCTACGCGACGAACTCACCACCGAACCGGGCGTCTACCCCACCGACCCGGCCTACGGCGACATCTCCCTCAACCAGCGGATCCGCGTCCCCGTCCTCGTCGTCGTCGGCCAGGGCGACAAGCTCATCTGCGGCGGCCAGGGCACCGACTGCTCCAGCCCGGCCACCCTCAAGGCCGCCGCCGCACCCCTGTACGGACCCGAAGCCCGGCTGGAAACCGTCCTCGTTCCGGCCACCGGGCACAGCCTCAATGTGCACCGCACCGCACCCACGTGGTACGCCTACGCACAGGACTGGACGAAGCGCCGCGTAGACGGCGGACGTTGACCGGACAGCCGAACCACGGGGGGCGGAACAGATGGTGTGGATGTCGCGTGAGCAGGCCGACCTGCTGGCGCAGTGCGCAGTGGTCTTCGAGCCGGGCGATCCCGCGCGTACCGGAAAGCTCGCGTTCCGGTACCCCGACGGCCCGGCCCGCCCCGGCCCCGCCGCACAGCCACCCTTCGGCGAGCCCGGCGAAGCCGACCTGATCACCGCCGACGGCGGCGCCCTCGCGGTACGCCGCCACCCGGTCCTGCGGCTGACCGTCGCCGAGGCACTGCCCGCCCTCACCCTGGCCCGCCGGCTCCACACCCGAGCGACCACCGACGCCGCCACCGACGCGACCACCGACGCCGCCACCGAAGCGACCACCGCCGACCGGACCGCCAACGACACCACCGACGTCACCCCCAGCCCGTCCGCCGCGTTCTGGGGCGCCGCCACCGCCCTCGGCCTGCACCTCGCCGCCCGCGAACGGCTACTCCCCGGCGTCTCCGCCACCGGCCACGACACCTGGCGCGCCGGCCCGCTCACCCTGGAAGACGTCCAACGCATCCGCGAACTGGCCGCCGCAGCACCGGCCGAGGCGCTCGCCGTCCCCCTGCCCGTCCCCCCGGGCGGCCCCCTGCTGCTGCCCGACGCCACCACCCTGCTCCGCTCCTTCATCGACGCGGTCGCCGACACCCTGCCACGCACCGCCGCCGCCCCCGCCGCCGCCGGCCGCCCGGCCTTCGCCGCCGCCGAACCCCAGTACGTCCCCCAGCTACGCGCCTGGGCCGAAGAGATCTCCGCCGGCCTCGACTCGGGCGTACGGCTGGCCCTGCGCCTGGACCTGGTGCCCGCCGGCGACGGCGAGCCGCCCGCCCTGCGCCTGGTACCCCAGGTGTCCAGCCTGGCCGACCCGACCCGCAGCGCCGACGCCGACGAGCTGTTCGCCTCGGCCGAGGCAGCCGGATTCGGACCGCGGGCCCAGGTCGACACCGTCCTCGCCGTACGGCGCGCCGTCAACGTCTGGCAGCCCCTTTCCCGCCTGCTGCCGGTGCCCTCCGCCCTCGACCTCTCCCACCGCGAGGTCCAGGACCTCCTCGGCGGGACCGCCGGCCGGCTCGCCGCCCACGGCGTCGAGGTGCTCTGGCCCCACAACGCCACCCGCTCCCTCACCACCCGCGCCGTCGTCGGCGGCGAGCGCACCCCGCCCACCGACATGCGCTCCTTCCTCGGCGGCGACGGCACCGTCGACCTGCGCTGGCAGCTCGACCTCGACGGGGAGCCCCTCACCGAACAGGAAATGGCCGAAATCGCCGCCACCGACCAGCCACTGGTCCTCCTGCGCGGACACTGGGTACTCATCGGCGCCGACACCGCCCGCAAGGCCCGCGAACGCGACCTCAAGCCGCTCACCGCCATCGAGGCACTCGCCGCCGCCCTCACCGGCCACACCGAAATCGGCGGCAAGCAGGTGCGGGTCGCGCCCAGCGACTGGCTCCTCGCCCTGCGCCGACGCCTGACCGAACCTGACGGCGGCACCGAACCGGTCGAGCAGCCCGCCGCACTCGCGGCCACCCTGCGCGACTACCAGCTGCGCGGCCTACGCTGGATGGACCGCCTCACCTCACTCGGCCTCGGCGGCTGCCTCGCCGACGACATGGGCCTGGGCAAGACCATCCAGCTGATCTCCTTGCACCTACTGCGCCAACAGCACCCGGACAGCGCCGGCCCCACCCTCGTGGTCTGCCCCGCCTCCCTCCTGGGCAACTGGCAGCGCGAAGTCGGCAAGTTCGCCCCCGGCACGCCCGTCCGCCGCTACCACGGCCCCGGCCGCACCCTGGACGGCGCCGACTCCGGCTTCGTCCTGACCACCTACGGCACCATGCGCCTGGACGCCGAGCGGCTCGGCGCACACCGCTGGAGCACGGTCGTCGCCGACGAGGCCCAGCACGTCAAGAACCCGCACTCCAGCACAGCGAAGGCACTGCGGCTGATCCCCGCCGACGCCAAGGTCGCCCTCACCGGCACCCCCGTCGAGAACAACCTCTCCGAACTCTGGGCCGTCCTCGACTGGACCACCCCCGGACTCCTCGGCGGCCACAGCCACTTCCGCAGCCGCTGGATCGCCGCCATCGAAGCCGAACGCGCAGAACGCGCCGAGTTCGGACCACCGCCGGGCGAGGACGGAGAATACGGCCCCACCGCACAGCGCCTGGCCGAACTGGTCCGGCCGTTCATGCTCCGCCGCAAGAAGTCCGACCCCGGCATCGCCCCCGAACTCCCGCCGAAAACCGAGACGGACCGCCCGGTCGCCCTCACCCCCGAACAGCGGACCCTCTACGAGGCCCAGGTCCGTGAGGTCATGGCGCAGATCAAGGCCACCGACGGCATCGCCCGAAGCGGCCTGGTACTCAAGCTCCTCACCGGCCTCAAACAGATCTGCAACCACCCCGCCCAGTTCCTCAAGGAGACGGAGGGCACCCGGCTGGCCGGCCGTTCCGGCAAGCTGGAACTCCTCGACGAACTCCTGGACACCATCACCTCCGAGGGCGGAGCCGCCCTGGTCTTCACCCAGTACGTCACCATGGCGCGGCTACTGGAGGCACACCTGCGCGAGCGCGGCGTCCCCACGCTGCTGCTGCACGGCGGCACCCCGGTGCCGCGCCGCGAAGAGATGGTCCGCCAGTTCCAAGACGGTCAGGTGCCCGTCTTCCTGCTCTCCCTCAAGGCCGCCGGCACCGGACTCAACCTCACCCGCGCCGACCACGTCGTCCACTACGACCGCTGGTGGAACCCCGCGGTGGAGGCCCAGGCCACCGACCGCGCCTACCGCATCGGGCAGACGCGCACCGTCCAGGTCCACCGGATGATCGCCGAAGGTACGGTCGAGGACCGCATCGCCGCCCTCCTCGAAGCGAAGAAGGGCCTGGCGGACGCCGTGCTGGGCTCCGGGGAGCAAGCACTGACGGAGCTGACCAACGACGAACTGGCCAACCTGGTCGAGCTGAGGAGTGCGGGATGAGCGGGGACGAGACGGGCGCGCGGGGCTTCCCCGCCTTCGCCGCGCGCCGGGGCAGCCGGGCGCGCGGCCAGTCCTGGTGGGGCAAGGCCTGGGCGGACGCACTGGAGGACACCTCCCTGGACGAGGACGCGCTGAAGAAGGGCCGGGCCTACGCACGGACCGGCCGACTCGGCCCCATCACCGTCAGCCCCGGGCGCATCTCCACCACCGGCTACGAGGACGACACCCCGTTCAAGACGGTGCTCACCCTGGAGGAACTCGACGAGGACGAATGGGAGCTGCTCTGGGAGAAGACCGCCGAGCGGCCGGACGTCACCGACGGGCTGCTCGCCGGCGAACTACCGCCCGACCTGCTGGAGGCCGCCGAGGACGCACGGGTCCGGCTGCTGCCCGGCTACGGCGACCTGCAGGCGGACTGCGACTGCGATGCGTTCGACCACCCCTGCACGCACGCGGCCGCGCTCTGCTACCAGGCGTCCTGGCTGCTGGACGAGGACCCGGTGCTGCTGCTCCTGCTGCGGGGGCGCAGCGCCGAGGAGGCGCAGGAAGAACTCCGGTCCGTCATGCTGATGCAGGCGATCACCGGCAGCCTCCGGGACGAGGACACCGACGGGGCGGAAGAGGAAACGCAGACCGGTTCGGAGCCCGCCGCGGCGCAGCTGCCCGAGGGCACTCCCGCCGAGGACGTCTTCGGCCGTGAGCCGGCGGCGCTGCCCGAGCTGCCGCCGCTGCCCGGGCCGGCCGTCCGGCAGGACGCCTCCTCGGCCGGGGCCGGCGTCGACCCGCTGGAGCAGCTGGTCACCGACGCGGCCGTCCGCGCCCGTGAGCTGCTCGCCTACACCCACGGTTTCACCCCCGAGCCGCCGGCCCCGCTCGACCTGTGGCGGGACTGCGTACGGATCGCGGCGACCCGCCCCGCGTCGCGGGTCCTGGCCCGCCTGCGGGAGGCCTGCGGCAGCCCGGAGCAGCTGGACCGGGCGGCCGAGGCGTGGCGGCTGGGCGGGAGCACCGGGCTGGACGTGCTGGAGGAGGCGTGGACTCCGCCGAAGCAGGACACCGCCCGGGCCCGCACCGCGCTCACCGCGGGCTGGGAGCAGAGCGAACTCCCCGAGCTGGAGGTGTGGGACAACCACTGGACGTTCGCCGGCAGCGGACTCCAGCTCCGCTACGGCCGGGACGGCCGCTGGTACCCCTACCGGCGGGTGGACGGCCGGTGGTGGCCGGCGGCCGCACCGCACCACGACCCGGTCGAGGCCCTCGCCGAACTCCTCGACGGCTGAACCGCCGGGCACCGCACACGCGGCGGGCCCGGGACGGACACGGGGTCCGTCCCGGGCCCGTACGCTACAGGTCCACCACGAGGCGGCCGCCGTGGGCCCGCGAGACGCACGGGTACATCACGTCCGTACGCCCGCGCTCGGCGGGGGAGAGCACGTGGTCGCGGTGGTCGGGGGTACCCCGCAGCACGCGCAGCTCGCAGCTGCCGCACAGGCCGTCCTCGCAGGAGGCGGCGAGTCCGGGCGCCTCCTCCCGCAGGGCGTCCAGCGCCGACTGGTCGGCCCGGACTGCCACCACCGCGCCGGTGCTTGCGAGCTCGACCTCGAACGGCAGGTTCTCGCCCGCGGCGGCATCCGTGGCGGCCGCGAACCGCTCCAGGTGCAGCGTCCCCCCGGGACAGGCGGTGTCCATCAGCTCCTCGACGGCCCGCATCAGCCCGTCCGGGCCGCAGCAGTACACCGCCGTGCCCACCGGGCCCGCCGACAGGTGCGCGCGGAGGTCGGGACGACCCGTCAGGTCACGCGCGTACACCGAGACCCGTTCCGCCCCGTACCGCTCCAGCCGCGGCAGGAACGCCATGGAGGCGCGGCTGCGGCCCACGTACAGCAGCCGCCAGGGGGTGCCCCGCCGCTCGGCCTCCTCGATCATGGGCAGGAAGGGGACGATCCCGATGCCGCCCGCGACGAACAGGAAGGCGGGGGCGTCGGCCAGCGGGAAGTGGTTGCGCGGGCCGCGGACGGCGATGCGGTCGCCCACGGACAGGCCGTGCACCTCGACCGAGCCGCCCCTGCCCTCCGGGTCCCGCAGCACCGCCACCCGGTACGCCGACCCGTCCGCGGGATCGCCGTGCAGGGAGTACTGGCGCACCTTCCCCGAGGGCAGGACGAGGTCGATGTGGGCGCCCGCCCGCCACGGCTCGGTCGCGGCCCCGGAGACGGGGGCCAGCCGCAGGCCCACGACGCCCTCGGCCAGCCGGTCGGCGGCCTCGACGGTCACCGGGACGTCCACGACCCGCACCGGGCCGCCGCCCGAACCCGAACCCGAACCCGAACCCGAACCCGAACCGGAACCGGAGGACGGGGCGGGCGAACCCGCACGGTTCTGGGCGTGCCGCAGCCCCCGACGGGTACGCCCCCACGGCTTGTACACCGAGACGACGCCCAGGAACACCAGCACACCGAAGACCGGCGGCACGGTCCAGGCGAGCAGGGTGCCCTCCGGACCGGGCCGGTAGACCCCGCCCTCGGACGCGGCCGCCTTCTCGGCGGCGGTCAGCACCAGCGGATGGGTGTACACCCAGGCGAACACCGCGATGACCAGGGAGAGGACCCACTTCACCAGCACCCACCAGTGCCGCAGCAGGCCCCACGGCGTCCCGCACCCCAGCAGCACCCCGGTGGCCCCGCAGACCACACTGACCAACGACACGGTGGTCTCGTCGAAGACGTACATCGCGTAGTACGCGCCCTCGGCCACACCGGGGTCCGAGGTGAGGTAGCCGATGAGCGCGAGCGTGGCCATCGACATGGACAGACCCATCCAGCCGACCGATGACAGGACGTGGAGGGCGAGGGTCAGCTTCCGCCCCTTGGTGCCCAGCCGGAACTCCTTCCGCCCCGCTCTGACCGGGGTTCTGGGCTGCTGCCCCTCCTTCCTGACCGCTTCCTCAGGCCTGTCGAGGGTGGATAAGGACCGGTACCGGGTCGGGGTTGCCAAGGCGGCCTCGCTTTCGTCTTGCATTTCGTGCGTTCCCTGCTGGTCGTGCGCGTCACGCACCTTCCGTTTGACCGGTGCGCCCGACGGCCTTTCCACCGTTGCGACCGCCACTGGAGTCCCGCTCGTGCGCAACGCCGACGGGGCCGGAAACCGCCCGTGCGGTTCCAGCCCCGTCCAGTGCCCGTAGCCGTTGTCGTCCGGCCGTCAGCCCGTGGGCACGTCGATGCCCTTGAGGTACGTCGCGAAGGACTGCAGACCCGGGTGCTCGGCCCGCAGCGCCTCGATGTCGGCCTGGTACCCGTAACACTGGAACCACTCGAACATCAGCGCGATATCGGGGGCGTTGGGGATGAACGGATTGTTCGCCACCGCGTCCAGCGGCAACTCCTCGAACCGGGCCGGCAGCCCCGAGCGCGCCGAGAACGCCTCCGCGACCTCCGTCGCGGTCAGGGCGTCACCGGCGAGCTCCACCGCCCGACCCACGTACGCCTCCGGCCGGTCGAACGCCTCGGCGGCGAAATGGCCGATGTCGTCGACCGCGACGAACTGCACCCGGGTGTCCGGCTTCAGCGCCAGCCGCACCACCAGCGTGCCGTCCACCAACTCCGGCCCGCGGGCGGCGAAGTTGTCCATGAAGAACGTCGGACGCAGCACCGTCAGCGGCACACCCGTACGCTCCAAGTACCGCTCGATACCCCGTTTCGAGTCGAAGTGCGGCACCCCGCTCTCCCGATCCGCACCCCCCACGGACGTGTACACCACATGGCCGATACCAGCCGCCTCCGCAGCCCGCGCGAGCGCCCGGCCCTGCCGGACCTCGCCACCCAACCCCGCCGGCGTCATGAAGTTCTGCACGGCGAACACCCCGTGGAAGCCCTCCAACGCCGACCGCAACGAAGACTCGTCGTCCAAGTCACCGCGGACCAGCTCCACGCCCAGCCCCGCCAGCGCCCGCGCCCGCTCGGAGGCCGGCTCCCGCACCAGCGCCGACACCGACCGGCCGCGGCGGACCAGCTCACGGGCCACCGCCCCACCCTGCAGACCGGTCGCACCGGTCACCAAGATCCTGCTCATCTGACCATCCCCTTCGGATTCGTATCCCGGCAGCTCAACCGAACAGGGCCGCGTTCTCCACGGCCCACCGGCGATAGGGGCGCGGCTCCCGCCCGGTGAGGTCACGCACCGCACGGGTCGGCTCGGCCCACGGCACCTCGGGACTGTGCAGGGCAGCCACGTTGGACTCGGCAGCCGGGCGGTCCCCGGTGATCCCGGTGAACACCTCCACCACCTCCTCCGGCGGCGCCACCGAAAACTCCAAGTCCCGCCCCAGCACTTCGCCCAAGATCCGCGCCTGCTCCTCGGAGGTCAGCGTCTGCGGCCCCGTGAGCAGGTACGACTTCCCCAGATGGCCGTTCTGCGTGAGCACGACCACCGCGACCGACGCGATGTCGTACTCGTCGATCGGAGCACCGGGGTTGTTCCCGATCCAACAGCGCACCGCGCCCGCCTCACGGACCGTACGGATCCACCAGGAGGTGTTCGCGTGGAACGGGCCCGGCCGCAGGAACGTCCACGGCACCCCCGACTCCTCGATCGCCACCTCGGCGGCCCGGTGCTCCTGCGCAATGCCGTGCGGCAGCGGGTGCTCGATGCCGGCGGAAGACAGCAGCACGATCCGGGAGGTGCCGGCCGCGCGGGCGGCGGCCGCCACGTTGGCCGCCTCACCACCGACATCGCCGGAGAGCACCACCAAGGCAGCACTCACCCCCTCGAAGGCCGCTGCGAGCGTCGCCGGATCGGCAGGACTGCCCGCCACCACCTCCACACCCGCGGGCAGGTCCGCCTCCTCGGGGTTACGGCTCAGCGCACGGACCGGGTGGCCCAACGCCAGCAGCTGGTCGACGGCCTCACGGCCGACCTTGCCCGTAGCTCCGGTGATCAGGAACATGCTCAGTCCCTCCACCCCTGCGGCTCCGGCCACGGCGAGCCGAGCTGCCGGTACGTGCCCTGGTAGTCCGGCCAGTCACGGTGATCGCGGATCTTGCCGTCGACGAAGCGGATCAAATGGATCTGCTCCCCGGAAAAAACCCGGCCGGTGGCGGCCATACCGACGAGATCGCCCACGTGACGGCCGTACAGGACGAGGTACGCGCGCACCCATTCACCGCGCTCCTCCAGCTGCACCTCCTCCAAGCGAGCCTCCTCGGAGAACGTCATCCGCAACCACTTCACGGCCATCGCGAACGAATCCGGACCATGCAGGTCCATGTGCTCCATCGCAGCCGGATTGAGGTAATCCGGGTGGATGTATTCCGCCACGTCCTCGGTGTTTCCCGTGTTGTACGCCTGGATCATCCGGCGCACGGCATCTATCTGACTGCTCATCGCATTCCTTCCACGAAATACGTCCTCAGCCCTCCGGGTCTTTCACAATCTTGATGGGAAAGAAGGCGTCCGGACAACCTCCGCGAAAATCCCGGAAAGGAATTCGACGGAACGTGCAGCAAACTTCGAGCACATTTCGAGCGAGGCTCCGCGGCCGCGGCCGCCAAGCCCGCCCTCAAGCGCCGCTCGGGCAACCGTCGAGCACACCGGGGGATGGTCGAACACCGCACCCATGCCCTTGACGGAGGTAGACCCATGACGACACAGACCAACACGGTGGCCCTGGTCACCGGCGGCACCAGCGGGATCGGGCTGGCCGTGGTGCGCGACCTCGCCCGCCGCGGTCACCAGGTCTTCCTCTGCGCCCGCACCGAGCAGCAGGTCAAGGAGACGGTGACGGAACTGCGCGCCGAGGGCCTGGAGGTGGACGGCGCCGTCGCCGACGTCCGCGACCCCGAGTCCGTCAAGGCGCTCGTCGCCGCCGCCGTCGAAACCTTCGGCCCGATCGGCATCCTCGTCAACAACGCCGGCCGCAGCGGCGGCGGCCCCACCGCCGACCTCACCGACGAACTGTGGGACGACGTCATCACCACCAACCTCACCAGCGTCTTCCGACTGACCCGAGAGGTCCTCAAGAACGGCGGCATGGAAGGCACCGGCCGCGGCCGGATCATCAACATCGCCTCCACCGCCGGCAAGCAGGGCGTCGTCCTCGGCGCCCCCTACTCCGCCTCCAAGCACGGCGTCGTCGGCTTCACCAAGGCCCTCGGCAACGAGCTCGCCCCCACCGGCATCACCGTGAACGCCGTCTGCCCCGGATACGTCGAAACCCCCATGGCCCAGCGCGTACGCGCCGGCTACGCCGCCGCCTACGACACGTCCGAAGAACAGATCATGCAGAAGTTCACCGCCAAGATCCCGCTCGGCCGCTACTCCACCCCGGAGGAAGTCGCCGGCCTGGTCGGCTACCTGACCACCGACACGGCTGCCTCCATCACCTCCCAGGCCCTCAACGTCTGCGGCGGCCTCGGCAACTTCTGACCCGGAAAGAGGACCCCACGATGCCCACCGGGCGCGTGCACCACACCACCCACGAGGCGACCATCGCCGCCCCCGCCGGGGTGGTCTACGGCCTCCTCGCCGACGCGGCCCGGTGGCCGCTGTACTTCCCGCCAACCGTCCACGTCGAACAACAGGAATCCGACGGCACCCGCGAGCGGCTGACCCTGTGGGCCACCACCAACGACCAGGTCACATCCTGGACATCACGGCGCGCCCTGGACGCGGGCCGCCGCCGCATCGAGTTCCACCAGGAAGCGTCCGCCGCCCCCGTCGCATCCATGGCCGGCACCTGGATCGTCGAGCCCCGCGGCACCTCCTGCCGGCTGGTCCTGCTGCACGACTTCACCGTGACCGGCGACAACGCCGGCGACACCGCCCAGGTCGAACGGGCCACCGACACCAACAGCCGGGCCGAACTCGACAACCTCAAGCAGCTCGCCGAGGGCTGGGAAAACCTCGACGACCTGGTGATGTCCTTCGAGGACTCGGTCCGCATCAACGGTCCCGCCGACCCCGTCTACTCCTTCCTGCACCGGGTACAGCACTGGCCGCAGCTCGTCCCGCACGTCACCCGGCTCGACCTGACCGAACCCGAACCGAACGTGCAGGTCATGGCCATGGACACCCTCACCGCCGACGGCAACGCGCACACCACGGAATCGGTCCGCATCTGCTTCCCCGACGCCCGGCGCATCGTCTACAAACAGACGGCGACACCCCTGCTGATGTCCGCCCACACCGGCGAGTGGACGATCACCGAGGACGCCACCGGCGTCACCGCCACCTCCCGCCACAGTGTCGTGCTGCGCGAGGAGAACATCACCCGGGTCCTCGGCCCCGAAGCCGACGTCGCCGACTGCCGCCGCTACGTCCGCGAGGCGTTGGGCCGCAACAGCTCCGCCACCCTCAACCTCGCCAAGGCGTACGCCGAGTCCCACACCGCGACGGCCTGACCCCCCACCCCCCAACCACTACGGCTGCTGCCCCGTTCCCCCGGAACGGGGCACCACCCGTAGCCCGTGCGACCGGTACGCCCCCGGGCGAAAACCACACGCCCCGCCCAACACCCACTCGGATTCCCACCGAATTCTGCTCGAAATGCAGAGCCGGAAAGCACCACCCGGGCCACAGCCCCGAATCAAGGACACACGAAGCGGGGCACGCCCTCGCGCAACGATCCACCGGCAGAACCCGAGCCAGGATTGAGCGCCCTGGCCGAACCTGAAGCGAGCGACACCGGATACCCCTGAAAGGTACTGCCGAAAGGGCCCGCATGAGCATCGCCGAAGAACGACCGCTGGCGACCGACAAAGGCCACCCACCCGCCCCGCGCACCCCCACGAACCCCCCGAGCCGCCCGCGCCCGGCACGGCCCCCCGAGCCGACCGGCTCCGCCGAGCCCGCCGAGCCCGCCGATGCGCCGGCCTCCACGACGCTCGCGATGGCCTCGATCCGAATCTCCCGCGGAAACCCCACCCCCGAGGAAACGGCCGCCGTGGCCGCCCTGCTCATGGCAGGCCTGCGCCGACTCCACGAAACCGGCCCGTCCACCACCCCCACACCCCGGCCCCGCAAGCTTCCCCACCGACCCTGGCCGACGTACCGCGCGCCGGGCTCCTGGGCCTCCTGAGGACACCCAGCTCCTCGTCGGCGACGGCACCGGGACTGACGGACACGGACACGTTCCGCGCCACGGGGCGCAGGACGCGGCCAGCGGTGCGGACGTCAACCCCTGGTCAAGCAGCCCTCAACCGATCCCCACGAGAGTCCGCAACACATCCCGTACGTCTGGAGAGTCATGCCCCGTCGCCTGTTCACCTCGGAATCCGTGACCGAGGGCCACCCCGACAAGATCGCCGATCAGATCAGCGACACGATCCTCGACGCACTCCTCACCGAGGACCCGACCTCCCGCGTGGCCGTGGAGACCCTCATCACCACCGGCCTCGTGCACATCGCGGGTGAAGTGACGACGAAGGCGTACGCGCCGATCGCGCAGCTCGTCCGCGACAAGATCCTGGAGATCGGCTACGACACCTCCAAGAAGGGCTTCGACGGCGCCTCCTGCGGCGTGTCGGTGTCCATCGGCGCGCAGTCCCCGGACATCGCACAGGGTGTCGACAGCGCGTACGAGCAGCGCGCCGAGAACGCCACCACGGGCGGGACAGGAGACGAACTCGACCAGCAGGGCGCCGGCGACCAGGGCCTGATGTTCGGCTACGCGTGCGACGAGACGCCCGAGCTGATGCCCCTGCCGATCCACCTCGCCCACCGGCTC
>NZ_JBHWJJ010000035.1:0-67422 GCF_042732005.1 Streptomyces sp. NPDC059851
GGTCAGGGGTGGGCCGCGTACGCGCCCACCCCCAGCGCCGCGCCGACCGGCCCGCGCGGCGCGGCCAGCCCGAGGGGCCGGCCGAAGGAGCCGTGCCGGGCGATCTCCCGGACCGTGCTCCGCAGCGCCTCCTGGAAGCCCGCCATGGTCCGGCGGGCCGCAGGGGTGTCCACGTAGATCGAGTTCATGTGCAGCCCGTACGCGTCCCGCTGGAACCAGGAGCAGACGCCGTTGGCCCGCGCCGACCACACGTGCGACGCGGGCCGCCAGTCGTCGTGCCGCTCGGCGCCCGGGCACTTGCGGGTGTCGATGTACGAGAAGAAGTTCACCGGGTACGGCCACGAGCGGGCGGCGAAGTCCACCGGCGCCAACAGCTGCCAGGCACGGACGAACGGCACGTCGATGTGGCTCGTCATCTCGCCGAACGCGCCCCGCACCCCGGCCATCACCTGGGCGAAGTCCCGGCCCGGCGAGGCGTCGAACTCGATCGGCATGGTGTTGACGAACCAGCCCACCGACTGTTCCCAACCGTCCCGGCCGCGCTCGCTCACCGGCATGAACCCCCGGTACACGCCGGGCCCGCCCGCCTCGCGCAAGCAGACGGCGACGGCGGCGAGCACCCCCATGAACGCCTTCCCTCCCACCGTCCGGCACGCCTTGTCGAACACCTCGGTCTCACCGGCGTCCAGCAGCGGCGAAGCCTCGTTGACGATCGGATACATGCGGCCCGGTTCCACACCGAGGTCGAGGGGGAACCGGGGGAAGAACTCACCGTCACCGCGGGCCACGAACTCCTGCCAGTAGCGGAGCCGTTCGTCGTCCGCGGTGAAGTCGGCGTAGCGGCGGCGCTGATCCTCGGCGAAGTCGAGATAGCTGGGGTCCGGGCCGTCGCCGACCTGCTCGCCGCGGCACAGTGCCTCGTACGCGCTCTGCACCTGCTGCACCACGATCGGCATCGACAAGCCGTCGCAGACGATGTGGTCGAAGGCCAGGTAGACGGTCGCCGAGTCCTCGCGCAGGACGGCGCCCATCGTGAACAGGGGCCAGGACAGCGTGTCGATGCTCCGCTTGAACCGCTCCGACAGGAAGCCGACCAGCGCCCCGGTGGTGTCGAAGGCCGCCACGGGCACGGCGGACAGCGCGAGTTCGTCCGGGGCGATGGGCTCGCACGCCAGCTCCCCCGCGAGCCGCCGGAACTCGCACCGCAGCACCTCGTGGCGCCGTACGAAGGCCAGCAGGGCCCGGGTCATGGCCGGCTCGTCCAGGGCCCCCGCGACCTCGAACGTGACCGCGATCCAGGACGCGACGGGGTCGTCGGCCCCCCGGCTCTGCTCGGCGACGGTGAAATGCTTGTCCTGGTTGAACGAGGCCCTCCTGCCCGCCCCCTCCGCGGCCGGCTCCGGCCCCGCCGCCGTGGACCGCAACCGCCATTCGACGACCCGGCCGGGTGCCATGCCGTGCATCTCCAGAGGAAACTGCCGCATTCCGTCATCCCTTCGCCCCCCAGAGTCAACCCCGTGCTCCCGTAACGACACCCGGGCTGCGGAAGTGACGGGCGGCCGGTGCTCAGGCGGCGTCGTCGGGGTGCACGGAGATGTGGTCGGCGGCCAGTTCGACGGCGACGCGGTGCTCCATGCCCAGCGCCTCCAGGAACTTCCGGGGGAGCTGCACACGGCCGGTGCGGTCCAGCATCACGTACTCGCGTTCGCTCACCGATTCGGCACCGTGCTCGTCGGTGACCGTGCGCCGCAGGACCTCGCTGCTCGTGCGGCCGTCGCGGATCGCGACCGTACGGCGGACCTCGCCGGCCACGAGCGGATCGTGCGTGACGACGACCACGGTGACGCCGAGTTCGCGGTTCACGGTGCGCAACGCCTCGAAGACCGCGGCCCCCGTCTCGGAGTCGAGCTCGCCGGTGGGCTCGTCGGCGAGGAGCACGGCCGGGTGGTTGGCCATGGCCACCGCGATCGCGACCCGCTGCTGCTGGCCGCCGGAGAGCTCGGCGGGGCGCCGGCGCGCCAGGTCGCCGATGCCCAGGGCGTCGAGGAGCTCGGCCACCCGGGCCGCCCGCCGCCGGGCCCCGCCCCGGGAGCGGCCCGCCAGCTGCAGCGGCAGGGCGACGTTCTGGGCGGTCGTCAGGAACGGCAGCAGGTTGCGGGCCGTCTGCTGCCACACGAAGCCCACGGCCTCGCGCCGGTAGCGCAGCCGGTCCTTCGCAGACATCTCCAGCAGGTCGTACCCGTCGACGGTGGCCGTGCCGGCGGTCGGGACGTCCAGCCCCGCCAGGATGTTCAGCAGGGTCGACTTGCCGCTGCCCGAGGCGCCGACCAGCGCCACCAGGTCACCGCGGGCCACGGTCAGCTCCAGGCCCTGCAACGCCTGGACCTCCACCCCGTCGGTGCTGAAGATGCGCACCAGCCGGTCGCAGGCGATGGCCGTGCCGGCCCCCGCGCCCCGCGGTGCGGAGGCCGCCAGGGCCCGCCGGCGCAGCTCTTCGTAGGTCGGCTGGTCGGTGTTCAACGCTGGTCTCCCGCTCTCAACTCGGTGGTGATCTGGCGCCGCCCGGACACCGCGGCCTCGACGAGCACCGCCAGGGCCACCAGCGCGGCCAGCCCCAGCGCCTGCACCAGAACCGGCACCACCGCCGGCCGCAGCCCTGTCGGCACCGGTGAGCCGACCAGGGTCGACAGGTCCACGGACGGCCCCAGCAGCGCCACGGCCGCCAGTCCCACGACGGCGCCGCCGATGCCGGCGCCCACCGCCTGCGGCAGCGCCTCGACCAGGATCAGCCGCAGGCCCTGCCGGGGACGCAGGCCCATCGTGCGCAGCCGGGCCAGCACCGCCGCCCGCTCGGGGGCGGCCCGCACCAGGGTCAGCAGCACCGCCAGCAGTGCGAAACCGGCGGCTCCGACGAGGGAGCCCCAAAACTGCCGGCCCGCCGAGCGCTGGAGCGGATCCTCCGCGAGCCGTGACGCGACGGCGGCGCTGGCCGTCACCTGGAACCCCTCCGCCTGCCCGGCCGGCGCAGTGGCCCGGACGAGGGCCCTCAGCCGGTCCGCATCGACGGTGCCCGTGGCGAACCACCGGTCGGGGCGGGTGCTCCGGGTCAGCGCGGCCGTGGCCGGGCCGGCCGGCAGGACGATCGTGGACCCGCCGCCGTCCGGTTTGGCCGGGGTGCCGTCGACCACGCCGACGCCCCGGATCCGCAACTCCCCGCCGGCGTACAGGTGCAGCCGGAAGGACTCGCCGCCGGGCGGCGCCTGCCGGGCCAGCGCACTGCTGAACAGCGCCGGCACCGGGGTGTCCGCGGATCCCGCCCCTGTTCCCGCTCCCGCCGCCGGGCCCGCTCCGGCCCCGGGGGAGCCGGGCGCCAGGAGGGCGGGGTCGAACCGGCCGCGCCCGACGGTCCGGGCCAGTTCCGCGTACCGGACCGGGTCGGCGATGACCACGGTGACCTGGGTGGAGCCCTGCTCGGTGCCGAACAAGAAGGCGTCGTCGTCGGTCCACACGTCCACCGCCGTCCGTACGCCGGGCAGTGCGGCGCCCGCCCGGGACATCTCCTCCGGCACGCCGGAACCGGCGGGCGCGGCGATCTGCACGTCGCCGCCCACGGCCTGCCGCGCCACGCGGGTCCGGGCGGAGTCCACCGCGTCCAGCACGGTCGCCCCGAAGCCGCCGGTGGTGACCGCCAGCAGCAGCGCGACCAGCGGCAGTGCGGACGGCCGGGTCCTGCTCCCGGTGCCGCGGGCGGCGCGGGCCAGGCCGAGGAAGCCGACCAGGCCGCGCCCCCACCCGGCAGCCCGGGCCAGGACCCCGACGGCGGCGGGCTGGAGCCGGGCCAGCAGCAGGCCGCCGGACAGGGCGAGCAGCAGCGGAGCGGCGACCAGCAGGGCGTCGGCGCCCTGCCCGGCGGGCGTGATCCCGCGCCGGCGGACCTCGTACACGGCCGCGGCGGTGGCGGCGAGGACCAGCAGCTCGGCGACCAGCCGGCGCCGCGGTGCCGGTGTGCGGGGAGGGGCGAGCAGGACGGCCGCCCGGACCGGGAAGGCCAGCAGGGCGAGCAGGGCGGTGGCCGTGGCGGCCAGCAGGGTGCCCGCCCACCGCGGCGTCGGCAGCAGCACCACGGCGAGGGCGGTCGCCGCCGCGGCGGCGGGCAGCACCGTGACCGCGCCCTCGCCGAGGAGCCGGCCGACGATGCCGGTGGGGGAGCCGCCGCGGGCCAGGAGCAGCCGCAGCTCGGCCCGCCTCCGGTCGGCGGTGAGCGCCCCGGCCAGGCAGAACACCACGACGGCCACCCCGGCGACACCGGCCGGGCCGATCGCGGCGAGCGGTGCGGCCGCCTGACGGCGGGCCTCGGCCTGGGCGAAGAGCTGCGGCAGTCGGGAGGCGATCCGCAGGTCGGGCCGGCCGGTGGAGCGCACCAGCTCGGAGGCGGTCCGCCCGACCGTGTACGAGGCCACCTCCTCGTGGACGGCGTCCAGTTGGTCGGCCCGTAGGGCGCCGGTGTCCACCGGGAGCCGCCAGAAGTCCTGGGAGCCCCCGCCCCAGGGGCCGAGCAGGCCGATGCCGTCGGGGCCGACGAGCGCGGCGGTCTGCCAGAACTTCTTCGGAAGCGTGTCCGGGGTGAGGTTCGAGCAGGCGTGGGTGAGGCAGGGCAGCTCGGCCCAGTACGCGTCGTCCTCGTCGTGGGCCGCGTACAGACCGACCACCTCGGCCGTCGGCCGGAGGCCGGAGAGGTCGGGCGCGGTCTCCAGCACCGTCCCCAGGCGGACGTTCAGGGTCTCGGCGGCCTTCTGCGACAGGGCCACCGGTACCGGCCCGTCGGGGGTGCCGCCGGTGGGCCAGCGTCCGGCGACCAGCCGGGCGTGCTCGGCCGGTTGCCGCAGGTGGAGCAGGTTGAGCTTGGGCGACACGCCCTCGGGGCGGGCCAGTTCGGGATTGTCGAGGACGCGCGCCCGGACCGCCTGCGTGCCGTGCACCGGCCCGCTCGGGGCGAGGCGGAACACCGGTCCGGTCCGCGAGACCAGCTCCGCCAGGACCGCGTCCAAACCCTCGGGGGTCTGCGGCCCGAGCTGCGCGTCGGACGTGGCGAGCAGGCTCGTCGGTCCGGGGCCGCGGTCGTACAGGAAGGACCGCAGCGCCTGGTCGGCGCCGCGGTCCAGCGCCCGCGGCAGGGCGGCCGCGAGGAGGACGGCGGTGAAGGCGAGGGCAGCCGCGAGCAGGGCCCCCAACGGGGCCGCGCGCAACCGGGTCCGCACCCAGGGAGCCGGTCGCGCCCGCCGGTCCACTGCCCGGGCGCCGCCGGGGGTCCGGGTGCCGTTGCCGGGCCGCGTGCCGCCACCCGGCGTTCGGGGGCCGCCGGCCGGTTGCGTGACGTCGCCGGGCTGCGGGCCGTCGCCCGGGCGGCTCTGCGGACCCGTCACGTCCCTGGTCACCTCTCCTCCACGTGGCGCAGCCGGGCAGCCGCACCGACGCCCCGGCCGCGGCCCGGGAGTACGGCCGACAGCAGCGGTGCCGCGGCGACGGCGGCCACCAGCAGCAGGGTGGTACCGGCCGGCAGGTCGACGAGCACCTCGGGCACCGGCCGTCGCCCGGCGGGCGTCAGCACCACCAGTGGCACGACCAGGTGGACCAGGGCGGCGCCCAGCCCCACTCCGACGGCACCGCCCAACCCCACCAACAGGCAGCCCTCGGTGGCCGCGGTCCGGGCCAGCTCCCGCCGTGACGCCCCCAGGGCGAGCAGGACCCCGAACTCCCGCGTCCGGTCCCGTCCTGCGGCGGCGCGGGCCGCGGCGAAGCCGATCGCCGCGAGCACCGCGCCGACCGTGGCGAGGGCGGCCAGCGCCGCCTGCGGTCCGGCGCTCAGGGGGTCCTGGAGCAACCGGTCGGCGACCTCCCCGCGCAGCATCACCTGCTGCGCCCCGGAGCCGGACCGCAGTTCGGCGGCGGCCCGTGCCGGGGCGGGGTCGTGGGGGGACGCCGCGGGCAGCCACCACTCGGTGGGGGCGGGCAGCTCGCGCGCGCCGGCCGCTGCGAGCAGGCGCCCCAGGGAGCCCAGGTCGACGGTGAGGGCCGGGTCGCCCGCCACGGGGAGGGAGTCGACCGCGGCACTGATCCGCACCGGCACGGTGGCAGGCCCCAGCGGGACGCGGACCACGTCGCCGACGGCCGCTCCCAGCCCTGCGAGGTACCCGCGGGTCGCGACCCCGGGTATCTCGGGCAGGGCCTGCACCCCGGGGGGCACGAGCGCCAGCTGTACGCCGCCCGAGGCGTCGAAACCACCCCGGTAGCGCAGCCGTACCAAGGCGGAGCCGTCCCCCTCGGCGGGCAGCAGCTCCCCGGCCGGCTTCCGGTCGGCTGCGGTGCCGGGGAGCACCGGGGCGTTCAGCGTCCAGCCGGATCCGACGCCGGCCCCCGGCGCGGGCGCGGGAGCGGGTACGGGGACGGCAGGGCCGTCGTGACGGTCGGCGACGGAAAGCCGACGCACCGTCAATTCGGCTGTTACTGGCGGCATTTGGCCCGCGCCGTAGCCGGTGCGGTCGCCCGCGGGGACGTACGACACCACGATCCCGGCGATGCTCAGCGGCGCCGCGGCGGTCCCGAGCGGGGCCCCGGTCAGCGCACCGAGGTCCACCGACACGGTCGCGCCGTCGCCGGCCGGCAGCTGGGCCATCGGGGTCCGGTGGGTCAGCCCGAAGCGGTCGCGGAGCAGCAGCCCGAGCCCCGGGTGCCCGCTGTCGCCGGGCGTGCGCAGCGCGACGTCCAGGTCGATGCGGCGGGGCCGCCCCGGAAGCGGGATGCCGCCCGTGGCGGGGACTGCGGTGGCCAGTGGGGCGAACAGCTCGCGCATGGGGCGTCCATCACGCAGGTCGGCGCGGAGCGGTACGTGTTCGGCGGTCGTGACGGCGTCCAGTGCGAGGAGGTGCGCGGTCCGTCCTCCGGGCAGCTGCTGAGTGCTGCGGACCACCGGCATGACCCGGTCGCCGCCCGGCAGGGACGCGTACCGGCCGCCCTGGCCCATCGGCGGAAGATCGCTGCCGGTGATCCGCAGGCCGCCCGCGGTCGCGAATCCGGCCTGGTCGCGCTGGGATGCGGACCAGGCGCTGTGCTGCCCCACGGCCAGCACACCGCCGGCCACGGCGAGTACGAGCAGCAGGACGGGCCCGGTGGCCCGGCCGGGCCTGCGGGCCAGCTGCCAGCCGACGAGCGCCGGCCCGAGCCCGCGGCCCCGGGCGGCGATCCGCCCGCCGAAGCGCGCCGCGAACGGCAGCAGCCGCAGCACCAGCAGGGTGCCGGCGCACAGGGCCAGGGTCGGGGCTGCGACCAGCAGGAGGTCGACGCGCGGCCCGCCGGCCGTACCCGGCCCGCCCGTCGTCCCGCCGTCGCCGCCGCTGTACCGGGCCACCTGCCGGTAGGCGAGGGCGGCGAGGGCCAGCAGGGCCAGGTCGGCCCCGGAGCGGGCGGCTCCGGCGACGATCGCCTGCCGCCGGCCGGCGCGGCGCAGCGCGGCGACCGCGGTTCCGCGGAGGATGGCGGGCAGGCTGATCAGCAGCAGGCAGGCCAGGGCGCAGCCGGCCGCGGCCAGCCACAGCAGTAGCGGCTCCCCGTCCGCGTCGAACGGCACCCGGGCCAGCGGGCCGACCCCGGCGAACAGCCGCAGCAGCGGCGGGGTGAGCAGTGGGGCCAGCACCGCGGCCGGGAGGGTGAGCAGCAGCGATTCGGCCAGACCGAGGGCTGCGAGCCGCCCGCGGGAGGCGCCGCGGGCCAGCAGCAGGACGCGCTCGCCCTCCTGTCGGTCCGTCAGCAGACGGGCGACGAGCAGCAGGGCGGCCGCGGCGAGGACGGCGAGCTGGAGTGCGCCGATGAGCACGGCCGACCGGGCCACGACTTGGCCCGACTCCAATTCGTCTAGGAATTCAGGCAGTTCGGTGGTGGTCTTCAGGTCGGCGGAGCCCTTGAGGCGGGCGGCCGTGTCCGGTGTACGGGAGGCGAGGGCCTGGGCCTCGGCGGCACGGACGTCCGTGAAGTCGGGGGTGAGCAGCCAGGCGCGGCTGTCCTGGGCGATTCCGCCCGCGGTGAAGGCGCTGTCGTCCACGAGCAGCGGGCCGAACGAGGTGAAGGTGCCGACCTGGACCTCGCGGCCGCCGAACGGGTCGAGCCTCCAGTAGGCCGCGTCGCGGTCGGCCGCCCGGTAGACGCCGGTGACCCGCACGGTGAGCGGCGCGCCGCCGTACCGGTCGTCCAGCCGGACCTCGCCCGGCAGCGACTCGGCGGTGAGCCCGAGCCGTGCCAGCGCCTGCTGCGGGACGGCGACCGGCACCGGACCGCCGGGCGCTGCTACGGCACCGGGCCACTGACCCGTGACCAGCACGGCCCGTCCGCGGTCGAGGGAGGCCAGCAGGGTCAGGGCCGCCTCGGTGCCCTGGTCGTGCGCCCGTGGCAGCCCGTACGCGCGGCTGCGCGCGGTGCTCTCGACCCCGACCGGCAGCCGCCCGAACAGCTCGTGGCCGAAGGCGCGCACGGCGGCGTCGTCCTTCCCGCGCGCGGAGGCGGGATGCCCGCCGGTGACCAGCACGGTGGCCCGGGCGCGGTCCGGACCGGCCAAGGCACTGCGTAACCCGGCATCGCCCACACCGCGGGTGAACGCGGTCAGCGCGGTCAGCACCGTGGTGGCGATCAGCACGGTCAGCAGCACGGCGACGGCGAGCGGCAGTCGCCCGCGCAGCCGGCGCACGACGAAGCCGAGCATGTGCCGTGTTCCTCCCCCGTTCCGGACCGTGGGCACCGGATAACGGACAATGCTGTCAGATCCGGTCGCTGCACGGAAGGGGCTTGCGCGACCAAGGTGACGGATGAGCAAATTCGAAGGACAAGCGATCCGGACGTGATCCAAGCGGAGCTCGTCGGCCGATTCCGGGGGGAGCACACACCATGGCAGAGGATCAGCCCGCCGCGTCCGCGGCCGCCGCGATGGTCGTCGTGGAGGACGTCCACCGCACCTTCGGCAGCGGGGAACGCGCCGTGCACGCGCTGCGCGGGGCCTCCTTCGAGGTCGCGCGCGGAAGCCTGACCGCCCTCAAGGGCCGCTCCGGCTCCGGCAAGACCACCGTGCTGAACCTGGTCGGCGGCCTCGACACCCCGACCGGCGGCACCGTCACCGTCGACGGCACCGACCTCGCCGGCCTCGACGAGGCGGGCCTGCTCGCGCTGCGCCGTGATCGGATCGGCTTCGTGTTCCAGTCCTTCGGCCTGATCCCCGTCCTGACCGCGGCCGAGAACGTCGGCATCCCGATGCGGATGCGGGGGATCCCGGCGAAGGAGCGGGAGGAACGGGCCCGCACCCTGCTCGCCCTGGTCGGCCTGGCCGAGCACACCGAGCAGCGGCCCGGCGAGCTCTCCGGCGGCCAGCAGCAGCGGGTCGCGGTGGCCCGTGCCCTGGCGAACGAGCCCGCCCTGATCATCGCGGACGAGCCCACCGGCCAGCTCGACTCCGAGACCGGCCGCTCGATCATGCAGCTGCTGCGCGCGGTGGTCCGCAGCGAGGGCGTGACCGCCCTGGTCGCCACCCATGACCCGGCCCTGATCGAACTCGCCGACCACGTGGTGGAGTTGCGCGACGGCAGGATCGCCCCACAGGATCCGGCCGAGGACGGACCGACCGGCTGAGCCGCTTGCGCGGACGCGACGTCTCACGCGACCCCTTACGGGTCCCCGCCCGACCCCGACCTGGCGCGGTTCAGTGGCGCGGTCCTCGGGCGAGGCGTTCGCGAGCAGCCGCCACACGGCGGTGCGGGGGAGTGACGGGTCCGCGGCGGACGCCCCGGCCACCGCGGGATCGGCGTCGCCGGGGCCCGCCGGGGCCTCCGGGTTGGCCGCCACCCGTGCGAGCCGCTCGGCCACCAGCATCCGTACGACCGCGCGGGGCGCGAGATTCGCGGCCGCCTCCCACCGGACGCCGGGTAGGGGGCCTCGACGAGGAGGGCGTACACCTCCTGCGGATGCCGGGCGCCGACGAACCTCCCCGTCCGGGTCCACCGCGGCGGCGGGTAGCCGTCCCTCGCGCGCGGAGGACCGCGGTGTGCTCGTGGGCGTCGGCGAGGGCGCGCAGCTGGGCGGGGCTGAGATCCCTACGCTCGGCCAGCTCGCTGCAGATGCGGGCTGCGCGGGCTGTGGCTCTGCCGGGTCACAGGCCGCCCGTCCGGCGCTCCAGGGGTGTCGCCGCCGCCGAGTTGCTCACGCTGAAGGTGACGCTGCCGGCCCGGTAGCGGTCGTCGGACCATTCGATCGGGCGCCCGGTCCGTGTGGCCGAGACGTGCCGCTGGCGCAGCAGCGGGCTCCCGCGACGGATTCCCAGCAGCCGGGCGTCCTCGCTGCCCGCGGGGAGCGCGTCGATGAGGTGCTCGCCGTAGTGGGCCACGACCCCGGAGTCGGCGGCCAGGCTGTCCATGACGGAGCGGCAGTCGTCCGGCAGTGCCTCGACCGTGGCCGCGACCCAGTCGGCGTACGCGGTCCGCTCGACCATGGTGGCCCGGCCGTCCAGCAGCCGCAGTCGCCGCACGGCCAGGATCTCGGTGCCCGGCGGCAGTGCGAGCCGGTCCGCCTCCTCGGCGGTGGCCGGGCGGCGGGTGCGGTCCAGGAAGCGGCTGGTGACCTCCTGGCCGAGCCCCTGCGCCCATTGGGCGAAGCTGTTCAGCTCGCCGAAGCTGTGCCGGCGCTCGTGGCGCAGAACGATCCTGCGGGCGCCCTGTCGGGACCCGATCAGCCCCTCGGCGGCGAGGGTGGCGACGGCCTGCCGGACGGTCCCGCGCGAGGCGGACCAGCGCGCGGCCAGGTCGCTCTCCGAGGGCAGTTGGGCGCCGATCGGGTAATCGCCGGCCAGGATCGCCGTGCGCAGCGCCTCGGCGATCTCCAGGTACCGGACCGTGCCCGGGCCCGTGTTCCTTCCCCTGCCCGTGCCCCTGCACCTGCCCCTGCCCGTGCCCGTGCCCGCACCGCCACCGTGGCCCGTGCCGCTGCCCTTTGCCGCGCCCGCACCCGTGCTCGCGTCCACGCCGTGTTTCCCCCTGTCTCCGGTCCTCCGCCGACGTCGGTGTTCCACCGTCAGCCTAGCCACGGGACGGAAGGTCGCCCCGCTTGTCACGACTTCTTTCGGTCAACCTCCTCTCTTCGTCGAGCCGTGCCCGACGGGCCGTCCGCCGTTCATCGTCCGTACAGTGAGGCAGGGCGAACTGGAGCCAACTTGTTCAGACAAGTGGACCCCCGTCCAGGCCTCAGTCTCCAGGAGAGACCGTGCTCAGTTCCCCCGCAGCCGTCCGCCGCGGTGCCGCTGCCCTGCTCGCCGCCGCCGCGCTGACCTCCCTCGCCGCGTGCGGCGCCGCCCCCGACCAGTCCGCCGGCGCCCCGGCCGACGGCAAGACCAAGGCTCAGCCGGGCACCGCCGCCTCGGCCGCCGACCTCGGGGGCATGGAAGCCCTCGTCGCGGCCGCGCAGAAGGAGGGACAGCTCAACGTCATCGCGCTGCCGCCGGACTGGGCCAACTACGGCGAGATCATCAAGGCCTTCGAGGCCAAGTACAAGATCAAGGTCAACAGCGAGAACCCGGACGCCTCCAGCTCCGACGAGATAGCCGCCGTCAAGTCCCGCAAGGGACAGAAGCGCGCCCCCGACGTCCTCGACCTCGGCATCGCCTTCGCCCGCAGCGGAGCCGCCGAGAACCTGTTCGCGCCGTACAAGGTCACCGCCTGGGACAAGATCCCCGCCGGCCAGAAGGACGCCGACGGCCGCTGGTACAACGACTACGGCGGCTACGTCTCCATCGGCTGCGACGCCGCGAAGATCGCCGTCTGCCCCCAGACCTTCGCCGACCTCCTCAAGCCCGAGTACAAGGGCAAGGTCGCCCTCAACGGCAACCCCACCAAGTCCGGTTCGGCCTTCGGCGGCGTCTACGCGGCCGCCCTCGCCAACAAGGGCTCCTTCGCCGACATCCAGCCCGGCATCGACTTCTTCGGTCAGCTCCGCAAGAGCGGCAACTTCATCCCCGTCGAGTCCACCCCGGCCACAGTCGAGAAGGGCGAGACGCCCATCTCCATCGACTGGGACTACCTCAACGCCGGCTACGCCGAGCAGTTCAAGGGCAAGGGCGTCGACTGGAAGGTCGCCGTCCCCTCCGACGGCGTCTACGCCCAGTACTACTCCCAGGCGATCAACAAGGAGGCCCCGAACCCGGCGGCCGCCCGCCTGTGGATGGAGTTCCTCTACAGCACCGAGGGCCAGAACCTGTGGCTGAAGGGTTACGCCCGCCCGGTCCTGCTCCCTGCCATGACCCAGGACGGCACCGCCGACAAGGGCGCCGCCGCCAAGCTCCCGCAGACCCAGGGCACCCCGTCCTTCCCGGCCTCCGAGGAACTGGACAAGGCCAAGGCCACCCTCGCCGAGAAGTGGGACAAGGCCCTCTCCTGATGCCCGCACCCACCACCGCCTCCCACCCGGAGCGGACGACCGCCGGCGGCAGCACCGCGCGCCGCCGGCGGCGCGGCCCCCGCACCTGGCTCGCCGCCCTCCCGCTCCTCGTCTTCACCGGGACCTGCTTCGGCCTCCCGCTCGGCGCGATCGCCTTCGGTGCGGTCACCGGCACCGACCCCGCCAGTGGCGCCACCCGCCTCACCGGGGAGCACCTCGCGCGCTCCCTCCAGGGCCCCTACCTCGGCTCCCTCACCGGCAGCGTCCAGCTCTCGGCCCTCACCGCGCTGCTCGGTGCCCTGTTCGGGGTCCTGATCGCGCAAGGCCTCGTCACCTCCCGCTCGCGCGCCCTGCGCAGCGTGACGCTGACCGCCTCCGGCGTGCTCGCCAACTTCGGCGGGGTGCCCCTCGCGTTCGCGTTCATCGCCACCGTCGGCATCTCCGGCGTGGTCACCCAGCTCGCCGACCTCACCGCGCTCGGCTGGGACCTGTACTCCTTCACCGGCCTGACCGTGGTCTACCTGTACTTCCTGATCCCGCTGATGGTGCTGGTGACCGTACCCGCACTGGACGGCCTGCGGCCGCAGTGGCGCGAGGCCGCCCGCAACAACGGGGCCACCACCTGGCAGTTCTGGCGGCACGTGGGCCTGCCCGTGCTCGCGCCCTCCCTCCTCGGCGGGTTCGTGCTCCTCTTCGGCACCGCGTTCGCCGCGCACGCCACGGCCGCCGCGCTCGTCGGCGGCTCCGTACCGCTCGTCACCCTCAAGATCGCCGACGCGCTGTCCGGCAACGTGCTGACCGGCCAGGAGAACGTGGCGCTCGCCCTCGGCCTCGACATGATCCTGATCGCCGCCCTCGTCATGGCGGTCCACCTGCCCCTCCAGCGACGGAGCGCACGATGGCTGCGATGAAACCCCGCGTCTGGCGCGGAGCCGTGCTCGTCCTCGCGGGCGCGTACTTCCTCCTCCCGCTGCTGGCCTCGTTCGTGTTCACCGTGCACGTCCCCGGGCGGGGCGTCGACTTCGAGGCGTACACGCGGCTGCTCTCCGCCGAGGGCTTCACCGAGAGCCTGCTGCTCTCCCTCGGCCTGGCCGCCGCGACCATCGCACTGTCCCTGCTGCTCGCCGTGCCCGCGCTGATCGCCGTACGGCTCGGCTCCCCGCGGCTGCGGCCCGTCGTCGAGGTCGTCTGCACCCTGCCGTTGGTGGTCCCGCCGATCGCCCTGGTCACCGGCATCACGACGGTGCTGCGCTGGGGCCCCGAGCACCTGTCGCGCACCCCGCTCTACCAGACCTTCATCGCCGTGCAGAACCCGTCGTTCCCGTTCGTCCTCGTGCTCGCCTACACCGTGCTGGCGCTGCCCTTCGTCCACCGCTCGCTCGACGCCGGCCTGCGCGCCGTCGACGTGCCGACGCTGGTCGAAGCAGCCCGCAGCTGCGGCGCGAGCTGGCCGCACGTCGTCCTGCGGGTGCTGCTGCCGAACCTGCGGACCTCCCTCGCCGGTGCCTCCTTCCTCACCCTGGCCCTGGTACTCGGCGAGTTCACCATCGCGTCCCTGCTGGGCTTCCGCCCCTTCGCCGTGTGGATCGTGTCCATCTCCGGATCCCAGGCCCGGATGTCGGTCGCCGTCTCCATCCTCAGCCTCCTCGTCACCTGGCTGCTGCTGCTCGCCCTCTCACGGGCCGGGACCGACACCCCCGCGGCGTACGCGAAGCCCCGCACCCGCTCCCGGGCGTGGTCCCGGCCGCCCTCCCCCGCCCCCGCCACCTCCCGCAAGGAGTCCTGACCGACATGTCCACCACCCTCCCCCCGGCCAGGAAGCCCGACGAGCAGGCGGCCGCCGCAGCCTCCGGGGCCGGCGCGGACGGCGCGGGCACCGCGGGCGCACGCGTCGAATTCCGCGGCCTGCGGCGGGCGTTCGGCTCCACCACCGCCCTCGACGGGCTCGACCTGACCGTGGAGCCCGGCGAACTCCTCGCCCTGCTCGGCCCTTCGGGCTGCGGCAAGACCACCGCCCTGCGCGTGGTCGCCGGCTTCGAGCAGCCCGACTCGGGCGGGGTCCTGATCGACGGCCAGGACATCATCCGCGTCCCGGCCAACCGCCGCGACGCCGGCATGGTCTTCCAGTCGTACAGCCTCTTCCCGAACCTCAACGCCCGCGACAACGTCGCCTTCGGCCTGCGCGTCCGCAAGGTCGGTGCGGCGGAGCGCCACGAGCGCGCCGCCGAACTCCTCGACCTGGTCGGCCTGCCCGACCACGGCGACCGCTACCCCCACCAGATGTCCGGCGGCCAGCAGCAGCGCGTCGCCCTCGCCCGCGCCCTGGCGCTGCGCCCGCGCGTGCTGCTGCTCGACGAGCCGTTGTCCGCCCTCGACGCCAAGGTCCGCGCCACCCTGCGCGACGAGATCCGCCGGCTCCAGCTCTCCCTCGGCATCACCACCGTGTTCGTCACCCACGACCAGGAGGAGGCGCTGTCGATGGCCGACCGCGTCGCCGTCCTGAACGCAGGGCGGCTGGAGCAGTGCGCGGCCCCTGCCGAGCTGTACGAGCGGCCCGCGACGCCGTTCGTCGCCGAGTTCGTCGGCACCATGAACCGCCTGCCCGGCCGGCTCACCGACTCAGGGCTGGTGGCGGTGGCCGGGTCCCTGCTGCCCGTCGACGGCCCGGTCCCGGACGGCACGCGGGAGGTGGAGGTGTTGGTGCGGCCCGAGAACGTCACCGCCACCGCCGACCCGGACGGCACCGCCACCGTGGTGTCCGCCTCCTTCTTCGGCGCCGTGACCCGGCTCCACCTCGACCTGCCCGGCGCCGCCCCCCTCAAGGCAGACCTGCCGTCGCGGGACGCGGGTGAGCTGGTTCCGGGGGCGCGGGCCTCCGTCGGCCTGGTCGAGCGGCCCGTCCTGGTCGTGGCCCGGGCGGCCGCGTGAGCGCCCTCGCCGCCGTCCTGTTCGACATGGACGGCACCCTCGTCGACACCGAGGTCCTGTGGTGGGAGGTCACCGCGGAGGTCGCCGCCGGCCTGGGCCACGCGCTGGGTGCCGCCGACGCGCCCGAGGTCGTCGGCCGGGCCGTCGAGGACACCGCCGCCCACCTGGTCCGCGTCTCGGGCGGGGGAGACCCGGACCGGGTCGCCGCCGACCTCGGGGAGGAGTTCTTCCGCCGGGTGACGGCCGGGGCTCCGCTGCGCCCCGGCGCAGGCCGGCTGCTGTCCGAACTCGCCGCGGAAGGGGTGCCCTTCGCCCTGGTCAGCGCCTCGCCGCGGGCGGTGGTCGACTCGGTCGTCCGGGGCGCGCTGGCCGGCGTCCCGTTCGCGTTCACGCTGTCCGCCGACGACACCCACCGGACGAAGCCCCACCCGGAGCCCTACCGGGCGGCCGCCGCACGGCTGGGCGCCGCACCGCGGGCCTGCGTGGCCGTGGAGGACTCCCCGGACGGGGCCGCCTCGGCCGAGGCGGCGGGGTGCGGGGTCCTGGTCGTCCCCTCACTGCTGGACGTCGCCGCCTCGCCCGCGCGGTCGTTCGCCCGCTCCCTGGAGGACGTCACCCTGGACGTCCTCCGCGGGTGCCGCCCGGCCTGACGGCCGAGCGCCCCCGCCAACCGGCCACCGGGCGGGACGGCGGGGCGCCCGGGCCGTCAGGCGGCCAGGCCGAGGAGTTCGAGGATGCCGTCCACGTAGGCCGCCGACACCGTGTCCGGGCGGGTCACCGCCTCCAGGCGCAACGAGCCCACGTTCGTACGGATGTAGGCCGCGCACTGCCCGTACAGCCCGGCCTCGTACGGGGACCCGTCGTCCTCCGTGCTCGCCAGCGCCAGCAGCGTCCACAACAGGGCCTCCCGCGTCGCCAGCCGCGGCGGGCCCGCGGACCACACGGCCATCAGCACCCCGCACACCGCCGGGGCGGGCGGCCGCAGCTGCCCCGCCTGGAAGGCGTGGCCCTCCAGCGCCCGGTAGGCCGACGGATGCCCTTCCGCCGCGTCCCACAGCTGGTCCACCAGGTGTCCGGCGCTGCGCCCGCAGCCGCACACGATCGATTCCCAGTCGTGCCGGGCGATCTCCGCCACGACCAGATCCGGCACCAGCGGGCTGCTGCGCGGCTTGTCTTCCTTCCCTCGCATGGCAGCAGTATGGGGATGCTTCCCGGGCGCCGGACAGGGGGCCCCTGCACAGTGCCGTCCCGGGCGCCCGCCGAAGCCCCACGGGAGGCGTACGGAAGGCGTCCGGGAGGCGTACGCACGGCCGGAACCGGATCAGACGGCCGGTCGTCTGAGACCCCGTGTGGATGAGAAACAGAATCGCAGCGCTGCTCCTGCTCCTGCTCGCGACCCAGCTGGGATCGCTGATCAGCCCCGCCTACGCGTGCGGCTGCGGGGCGATGGTCCCTGACCGCGAGTCCAGGATCGGCGTCTCGCGCGAGACGTCCGTCGTGCGCTGGGACGGCCGGACCGAGGAGATCGTGATGCGGTTCACGGTCGACGGGAACGCCCGGCGGGCGGCCTGGATCATGCCCGTGCCGTCGCGGGCCTCGGTGGAGCTGGGCGACGCGGCCCTGTTCAGGGAACTCGCCCACCTGACCCGGCCCGAACGCAAGGCCCGGCACTACTTCCTCCCCCGCGGAGGGGACTGGCCCTTCTCCGCCGGTGCCGGTGACGGGGCCGCGGCGGCGCCGGCGGCCGGCGGTGAGGCGTCCGTCGGCGTCGTCGGCCGCGAACAGCTCGGTGACTTCGACGTCGCGCGCCTGACCGCCACCGACCCGGACGCGCTGCGGCAGTGGCTGGAGGCCAACGGCTTCACGATGCCCGACACCCTCGCCACCGAGGTCAAGCCCTACGTGGACCAGAAGTGGGAGTACGTCGCGGTACGCCTGGCCCCCCAGAAGCAGGGCAGCGTCCTGTACGGCACCCTCGACCCCCTCCGGATCCGCTTCGACAGCGGACGGCTCGTCTACCCGATGCGGTTGTCCCGGATGGCGAAGACGCCCCAGTCGCTGGGCCTGTACGTCCTGGCCGACCACCGGATGGAGCCCGCCTCCACGATCGGCGGCTCCGCACCGAAGGTCACCTTCGCGGGCAAGGTCCCCGGGACGGACTCCCTCGCCCCCCTCACCGGAGGCCGGGAGACCTTCCTCACCGCGATCGACCAGGAGTTCCCGGAGCCGGGGCGCATCTCGGGCGACCACGAACTGCGGGCCGCCGCCTCCGACACCCCGTACCGGCGGACCGTCTACCACGACGAGCTGCTCACGGTGGGCGGGTTCCCGGCATGGATGCTGGCGGCGGGCGCGGTGCTCGCCGCGCTGGGCGCCGGAACGTTCACCTGGCTCCGGCGCCGCCCTGCCGCCGCACCCCACGGCTCCCCGGCCTCCGCCCGACCGGGGGCCAGCGCCTGACCCCGGGAGCGGGCGGGCTACCTGGGGAGGGGCGGGACGGTGTACGTGCCGCCCGGGTCGAACGGGGGCGGGGTCCAGTCCAGGACCGGCGTGTGCTTCGGAGCCGGGGGCGGGTTGGGGCCCCGGTTGGGGTTCTGCGGGATCTCCGTGGTCCCCGGGGTGCCCGGCCGGGTACTCGTCCCCGGCCGCGGGGCGGGGTTCCCCGTCGGGTCCGGCGCGTCGGCGGGCGGCGTCGCTGCCGCCGACGGGGCGGGGGACTGCGCCGGGGCCGGTGCGGTCGCCGTCGGCGAGGCCGGGGCGGACGGCGAAGCCGGGGCCGTCGCCGTGCCGGTGGGCCGGTCAGCGGCCGGGTCCCCGTCCGAACCGCCGGAGCAGCCGCCGGCCAGCAGCCCGACCACCAGTACGCCGGCCGCGGCGCGCGCCGCGGTAGCGCTGCGGGACGTCACACCCACCACACCCACCCCCAAGAGAACGGTCGTTCGATCGCTGCTATCGGATCGCGGGCCAGATCGTAGCTCAGGACACCGCGGCCCCCCGACCGGATGATCGTCACACCGCGCCCGGCGCCGACCCCATCGCCGCGAGCGCCGCCGGAGCCGCGCCGAGCGGGACCGTGGACGTGACCAGCAGGCCCGGGGGCAGCGTCCCGGCCCGGACCAGCTCCACCATCGGCGGGTACGCGTGCGCGGCCGTGCCGTGGCCGCCGAGGACCTCCAACTCCCAGCCGAGCCGCCGGCCGCGCCCGCGTCCGCCGTGTGCGCCGCCCCGAACCCCCGGGCCAGGGCCAGCGCCCCGGGCGCGTGTCCAGCTCCACGACCCGCGCGCCGGCCGCAGATCGAGCGGACCGGCACGTCCCCGGCACGAGCGGGCACGAGCTGGCGTACGTGGCGAACCGGCACTCCTGCATCGACGCCCTGTTCGGCGAGCCGGGCAAGAACAGGATCGACTTCGACCTGATCGAGTCCCGGTTCCGGCACCTGATGCGGGTGGCCGGCTCCGTCCGCGGGGGCGTCGATCGGGCGCCGGGCCGTCAGGCGGGCCGGACGGTGATCGTGCACAGGCGCTTGGTGGCCCGGGTCAGGGCCACGTACAAGTCCCTTTCCCCACCGGGGCGGGCCGTGATGATCTCCTCGGGGTGCATGACGACGACCCCGTCGAATTCCAGGCCGCGTGCTTCGGACGCCGGCACGATGCGTGCGTGGTGGGCGATGCCCCGGGCCGTCAGCTCGCTCACCCTGGTGTCCGCGCAGATCACTCCCAGAAGCTCGTCCGGGTGCGCGCTGCTCTGGGCGCGGAGTTCCCGAACGACTGCGGTGACCGACCCGTCCGGAGGCGTGGTCACGGTGCGAGGGCTCTCACCGCTGCGCAGTGACCGTGTGGGCTTCTGGTCCGGAGCGATCCGCGTGAGCAGGTCCCGGACGCTGTCCAGGATCTCCTGCGTGGTGCGGTAGCTGACGGTCAGGTTGTGCAGTTTGAACCGCGGTCCGACGTGGGGGCCCAGTGCTTCCTTCCAGTCGCGTGCTGCCGCGACCGGGCCCGCCTGGGCGAAGTCACCCACCAGTGTCATCGCCCTGGACGGGCAGCGGCGGACGACCATCCGCCACTGCATGGCGGTCAGTTCCTGCGCCTCGTCGACGACGACGTGCCCGTACGTCCGCTCTGGGGGGCCGTCGACCAGGCTCGCCGCCTCGTCCAGCAACGGCACATCGGCATCGGTCCACGGGTCGTCCGGACCGCGCAGCAGCAGGGACCGCTCCTGCACGGTCAGGCGGGGCAGGTGTTCGGCGAGAGCCCCGGCGTTCGTCAGGAGCGCCTTGACGAGGTCACCGGGTACCAGCCGCGGCCACAACTCCTCGACCGCTCGGTCGACGTCGGCGTCGTCGAGGAGATCGGCTCGGATGGCGTCCAGGTCCAGCTCGTGGACCGGATCCGAGTCGGCCGCACCTTCGGCACGGCGCTGGGCGGCTCCCGTGAACCGGTCGAGGTTGATGCCCGTCATCCTTTCGGCATCGGCGTCGATCTGCTCCAGGAGGTCGCCCATGTCCCGTCGCACCGCGTCGGTGACGGCGTCGACCAAGAGCTCCACGAACACCTGGCGCGCGGGGTTGTGCCCCGGTACGGCTGCCGCGGCGGCGTCGCGTGCCCCGGCGACTTCCTCGCCGGACAGGTGAACCAGTGCCTGTCCGACCCGCACGGTGAAGTCACCGGCGGGGGCTTGGTGGAGGCGCAGCAGGCCGGCCAGGGCGTCGGCGAGGTCGGAGCTGCCCTTGAGACGCGCCGTACCGACCGGGTCCACCGTGTCCGTGGACACTCCGGCCAGTTCCCCGCAGGTCGCCAGAACGACGTCGTTCTCTCCGAGCGAGGGAAGGACCTGCGAGATGTAGTCGAGGAACCGGGCGTTCGGGCCCACCACCAGGACACCCTCCTGTGCGGCGCGCGGGAACGCGTACAGGACATAGGCCGCCCGGTGCAGGGCGACCACCGTCTTGCCGGTGCCGGGCCCGCCCTGCACCACGGTCACCCCGCGGTGGGCGGAGCGGACGATCTCGTCCTGCTCGGCCTGCAGCGTCGCTACGGCCGCGTGCATCTTGCCCGTACGCCGTGCCGACAGAGCCTCGGTCAACGGGCCGTCCCCCACGACGTCCTCGTCGGTCGGGGCGGTCCCGTCCAGCAGTTCGTCGCTCACCGAGATGACCGTGCGCTCCTGGAGGCGCAGGTGCCGGCGCCGCCGCAGGTCCATCGGGTGGACCGGTGTCGCCTCGTAGAAGGGCCGCGCCGCGTTCGCCCGCCAGTCCACGAGCAGGGGCAGGTCATCCTCCTCCGTATGCAGTCCGATCCGACCGATGCGCAGGGCCGTGCCATCCGTCCAGTCGATGCGCCCGAATACCAGCCCCTTTTCGGCGCCCTCCAGCCGGCCGATTTCCTTGGCCAAACGCTCGGCGGCGATTTCTCTCTCGTATGCCTCACCGGCGCTGTCCGCCGGGGCCTTCAGCACACTCGCTCGGTGTAACCGCGCCTCGGAAAGCCGCTCGGTGAGCAACTCATATAAGGAGGACACGTAATCCTGCTCCGCTTCAACCGCACGCACAGCGGGATCATTCGTTTTCGACAACAGGGGGCTCCTTCGATTCGAGCCACACCATACGGTCAAAGTTCCCTAAAGGTAAGTCTTGACTTACTTGGTGAAGCCATGTCCTTACGGCTGAATCCATGACGGCTAACCGTATGGCGTTCACGCATTCCACGGTTCCGCATATCGCCAATTGCGCGGCCGGTGCCGGGGGTTCACGGCGGCTCGAATCCCATCAGATCGGATGGTGATTGCTGACAGGGTTTGGTGACATACAGGGTCCGGTCCTCCGCACAGTAGGGGCCCTCGGTGGCGAACCGGTCTACGAGCGGGTCTCGACCGACCAGCAGGCGACCGGACGTCAGAACCTCGTCCCGGACGAGGCCGGGACCGAGGACCCGGTCGTCTTCGAGGAGGACGCGGGCACCTCCAGCCGCCTCCACCCGCTCCGACGAACTGGAGCCCGCCGAGCGGGCCGCGCTCGACCAGGGCATGACCGTCACGGCGCGGCCAGGGCCACACACTCCGCGTCCCCGCGGTGCCCGCGGCCCACCGCCAACTCCTCGGCCGCAAGGCCCACCGCCACCCCGCCCGGGGACGGACGCGGATCCGGCCCCTCCCGGACCTCGGCCGGCTGCCCGTACCGCTCTACCGGTTCCAGGCCGCGGGAAGTGCCGCGCCGCCCTACGGGCCGGCAGCCGGGCCGTGGGTGCGCGTACCGGTCAGGGGCCGCCCACCCCGGCCCGGGCCAGCGCGAGGACGCCCGCGCAGATCAGTGCGACGCCCAGCAGCTGGGGCAGGAGCCACCCCCCCGACCGCAGGTGCTCGTCGTACAGGACCACCCCCAGCGCGATGCTGAAGGTGGCGTCGCCCAGCGTCAGCGCGGGCTGCGAGGCGACCAGCGGGCCGCCCTGCATGGCGTGTTCGAGGAGCAGCAGCGCGCAGATGCCGCTCACCGCGAAGGCGTACGTCTGCCAGGCGGTCAGGAACGCGCCGATCCCGCCCTCCGCGAGGAGCGGCACCGCGTCCTTCATCAGGGCGGCGGTGAGCGCGTAGCAGACGGCGGTGGCCGCGCCCAGGCAGCCCGCCCGGGCCCGCCCGGCCGGACGGCGCAGCCCGGCGAGCGCCAGGGCCAGCGCGGCACCCGCGCACGCGGCGAGGGCGGGCAGCCACCGGTCGAGCGGGACGTGCGTGCGGTTCCCGGTCGGCGCGGCCGCGATCAGCGCCAGCCCGAGCCCGGCCACCACCGCGGCCACGGCCGCCCACAGCGCCCCCGGCAGCCGCCGCCGTGCCACCAGTGAGGCGATCAGCAGCGCGAACGGCAGCTCCAGCACGAACAGCGGCTGTACGAGCGCCAGTGCGCCGGTGGCGAGCGCCGCGGCCTGCCCGGCCCCCGCCGCGACCACGGCCAGGATCCCGGCGATCCACACGGGCCGCCGCAGCAGGTCGAGGACCAGCCCCGCCCGGAATCCCTGGCTCTGCGGCACCGTCAGGGCCGCCCGCCGCTGGAGCACGGTGGCCAGCGCGTTGCTGAGCGCGGCGAACAGCGCGAAGAGGACCGGTAGTACGACGCCCATCCGCCGATCCTCAGCCGGCCCGGGCCCGCCCCACCCCACCGACACGCCCCGAAGCCGCCCGATTCCGTCCCCGCACGTGGGTTACCGCCCAGCACGCGCCCCGGCCGGTTCCGGCTCGCCCGAGCCCGGCACGGCTCGGGCCGTGGCATCGCCGCCGTGCGGTAGCCCGGCCCGCGGGCCGGGCTCCGTCCCGGACGGCCGGACGCCGGTGTCCGGTGGAACCCGGCCCGGCTCGTGCCGCGGTGGGTTGCCCGCGCGGCAGGCGGTCCCGCGGGTCGCTTCCGGGCGGGGGAGCCGGCCGGCTCGACCCGCGCTGCGCGCCGCGGTCGCGGAGCCCGTGCGGCGGACCAGGTGGCGCGGGCGGTTCGGCGGGCCGCGTCGGCGGCTACGGCCGACAGCCGCTGGACTCAGCCGCGGTGGGCGGTGGCGCGGGCCAGGGCCAGGTGGGCGAGGGCCTCGGGGGCGCCGTCCTGGCCGCGGATGCCGGGGAAGGCGTTCACGTCCACGACCAGCGGCGTACCGCCCCCGGTGTCGATGACGTCCACGCCGTACACGTCCAGCGCGAAGACCTCGCCGACCCGCAGCACCAGTTCCGCCCAACCGTCCGGCAGCTCGCCGAGGGCCAGCGGCAGGGTCGGACCGCGGCCCTCCGGCGCGAGTTCGGAACGGCGCAGGGCGGCGAAGACCCGGCCGCCGACGGCCCACAGCTTGTGGTCCCAGCCGCTGTTCGGCGCGAAGTCCTGGACCACGACCGGCTCCTGCGGCCACTGCGCCGCGAGCTTCCGCAGCCGGGCCGCGTCGTCGGCCCGGGCCACCAGGTCGTGACGGCGGCTGTGCCGGCTCTTGACCACGACGGGCCCGCCCGCCAGCGGGTCGCGCGAGGCCGCCCACGCCCCGAGGGCGCCGTGGGTACGGGTCGCCGCGAACGGCAGCCCGGCCCGCACGGCCAGCTCGGCCATGGCCGTGCGGTCCTGGCAGAGAGCGGTCGCCGCCGCCGAGTTGACCACCGGCGCGCCCCGCCGCTCCAGCTCCTGCGCCAGGGCCAGGGCCCGGGGCGTCCGCGCCTTCAGCAGGTACGCGTCGGCCAGGGGCGGGGGTTCCGCCACCGCGCCGGGATCCAGCGATTCCACCCGGTGGCCGGCCGCGCACAGCAGGCCGGCCGCGGCGGCCAGCAGCGGATGGTCCGGTTCCGGCGTGATCAGGCAGATCCTCACCGTGCGGCCTCGCCCGCCCGTGCCACCCGCGCCGGAACCGGCACGGGCACCGCCGGTGTCCGCGGGCGGCACACCGGCACGACGGCGCCGGTGGCCGCGGCCGCGGCCACCGCCGCCCCGCGAGGCCGCGACGCCAGGCCGAGCACCGCGCGGGCCACCCGGGCCGCCGCGTCGGGGACCTGGCGGAAGCTCGGGAAGTCGTTCACGTCGACCACCACCGGCCCGTCCGGGCCGAGCAGCACGTCCACCCCGTACAGGTCCAACCCGTAGACGGCGCCCACCTGCGCGGCGATGCGCGCCACCTCCGCGGACAGCGGCACCTGCCGCTCGCGCACCGCCGGGTCCGGGTGCAGCGGGGAGCAGCGCTCCGTCGCGAACAGCTCTCCGCCGACCGCGTACACCTTCACGTCCGTACCCGGATTGGGCACGTACGGCTGGGCGATCAGCATTCCCTCGCCGGCGAGCGCGGGCAGCAGCGCCTCCAGCCGTTCCGGTGAGGGGACCAGGTGCACTCCGCGGCCGGAGCTGCCCTCCGCGGGCTTGACGACCAGCGGGTACTGCGCCGCGGGTATCTCCCGCAGCAGGTCCGGTCGGGCGACCGCGTACGTCTGCGGCATCGGCAGGCCCCCGGCGCGCCCGATGGCCGCGGCCAGCGCCTTGTCCCGGACGCCGCGGATCGACCGGGCCTCGTTGACGGTGGTGGCCCCGGCGGCGGCCGCGGCCTCCAGCAGGGTGAGTCCGGGTCCGCCGGACACCGTCTTGAGCACCCACGCGTCGTGCGTGCCCGCGTCCATCAGCTCGGTCATGTGCAGCAGCGAGCCGCCGGGCCGCAGTACGTCCACCCGGTGACCCCAGGCGGTCAGCTGCCGGATCACCTCGTTGGGCATGCCGTCATGGCGGTAGTGCTCCTCCACCAGGAAGCAGAGCCTCATGGACCTTCCCCACCCTGTTGTCGCCGGACGTCCGCCGATTACGTCCGGCGAGCTGTGACGTCACAGGATGTCATGGACCGCAATGTGACGATCGGTCCGGTCCGCGGTATGTGCACAGCCCTCCGGGCGCACACCCCCGCCCGCCCGACGCCCGGCACGGGGGGAGCCCGGCCCACCACCAGGGGCGGACCGGGCTCTCGGGGCGCGTCGACGGTGGGTCAGGCGGGAGCGGGTACCGGCACGGACACGAACTTCTTCCCCGCTTCGTTCTCGACCAGCACCTCGCGGACGTCCGCGGGATCCACCCACGCCGACCCGTCCAGTGCTGCCCCCTTCGCTTCACCGCCCGCCTGGCCGCCGCCGCCCACGACCCAGCTGCCGGCGGTGTTCTTCTTGCCGTCCCGCGACACGACCACCAGCCGGCACCGCTCGCCCGCCGGCACCCCGGTCACGGCAGCGTGCACCCGCACCCACTTCGCGGCGGGCGTGACCCGTACGGTCATCCGCGCCCCGGTCCCCGCATCGGTCGCCGAGGCCACCCTGGTCCCGGCGGGCGGTGGGGACGGCGCCGCCGTGACCGTCGGCCCCGGGACGGGCGGCTGTGCGACGGCTTCGCCGTCACCGCCGCCCGTCTGGGCTCCGGCCCAGAACACCGCGGCCAGCGAAGCCGCCGCGGCCAGGCCGGCCAGACCGAGCCGGCGGCGCCGGTGGGAGGCCGCCTCCCCGCGCACCTGCCGCAGCGTGCGCTGGAGCATCAGGTCGCCGCCCTGGGGCGGTCCGTCGAGGAACGCCTCCGGGGGCACCTCGCCCAGCGCCGCTTCCATCTCACGCAATGCGGCCACCTCCTCCCGGCAGCGCACGCAGCCGCTCACGTGCGCCTCGACCCGGCGGACGTCCTCCTCGTCCAGGACGCCGAGAACGTACGGGCCGAGGAGTTCCACCTCGTGCTCGTATTGCTGCCGGTTCATGCCACCACCTCCCGCAGTCCGGCGGGCTGCTGGGGCGGCCTGCCCATTCGATTGCCCTCCTTTGCACCGTTCTGTCTGAACACCTCGCGCAAGGCCTTGAGCGCGTAGTGCGAGCGTGATTTGACCGTACCGGCCGGGATGCCGAGGCTGTCGGCCGCCTCGGCCACGCTCAGCTGCCGGTAGTACAACTCCTTCAACACGTCCCGGTGTTCCGGGGACAGCTGGTCGAGCGCCCCGAGCACGGTCATGGTGTCCACGACCGAGTCGGCGTGGTCGACCTCGACCGGGGGAGCGGCCGCCTCGCCGGAGACCTCCTGCGGGCGGGCGGCCCTGGCCCGGTAGCGGTCGGTGACGATGTTGCGGGCGACCGTCAGCAGCCAGCCCCGCACCGAACCCTTCCCGTTGACCAGGGCCTCCGAATGCCGCCAGGCCCGGATGAGGGTTTCCTGGACGACGTCCTCGGCCGTCGCACGGTCCCCGGTCAACCGGGTGGCGTACGCCAGCAGGGCATGGCCGTGCTCCTCGTAGACCGACCTGATCAAGGCTTCGTCGGTCGAGCCCCGCCGCGTACGGGGCCACAGTGGTCCGGCCATCGCACCCTCTCTCCGTCTTCCTCGCCGAGTCGTGCGGTCAGAACACGCGGTGCGACGACGAGCGGTTCATGTGAGCTGCGCCACAACTAGCGGACCCTCAGATGTGGCACGTGCGGCCCTCGTTGATGCAGGCGACGACCGCGGCCATCTGCCCGTCCGTCATCACGTTCACGAACATGGCGTGGTCGGTCCGCGGACTGTGCCGCTGCTCGGGGAAGGAGTCGACGGCGAGCGGCACCCCCGGCGCCACGTCGTACGCCAGCCGGATGCGCAGCTGCGGCACCGGGAAGGTGTTCTGCGGGCACACGCCGTTCGCGGCGGGGAAGACCAGGTGCGAGCGGTGGTTCGGGCTGTCCCCCTCCAGCCCGTTCCAGCAGCTGGGGAAGGCGAGCGTACGCGTGACCCGGTCGCCCTCCGGGCAACGCGGGTAGTGGGTGGTGGACCGGTCGGGCAGGCCGGAACACCCCCACCGGGCCCGGACGTCGGCATCGCTGCCCGCGGTACGGGCCACGGCGTCGCCGGTCACCGCGTGCAGGAAACGCGGCATCGGCACGACCTTGCTCGCCGGGTTCCCGTGGAACTCCACCGACACCGAGGCCTCCGACAGGATCTCGCCCGTGTTGCCGTGTCCCGCGGCCCGCTCGTACGGGAGCCTGCCCGCCCGGTCCGTGCGGCGCAGGACCGGCCAGTAGTACGTGGACCGGTCGCCGCCGGGGCAGCTGGTCGCGGCGGCGGCGAGCGAGGCGTCGGTCGACCGCGCGTCCGTGGACAGGTTCCCCACGTACGCGTGGGTGTGGTGCGCACCGGAGTGCAGCCCCGGGGAGACCACCAGGTTGTCCTCGTTGAAGTGGCGCTCCTCGTTGCGCCCGCAATCCACCGCCACCGTGCCCGTCGAAGCGTCCGGCCCGGCCGGGGGCGGCCCGGCGGGTCCGGGCGGCACCGCCCGCAGGTCCACGGAGTCTCCCGCACCGTCCGTGGCCGCCCTCTCGGGGCCGCCCAGGCGTGACGCCACCGGCACGGCCGCGAGCAGCCCGGCGCCCAACACCAGGCAGACCAGCAGCGTGAGCAGGTGGCGCTCGTTCCTCTTCCTCATGCCGGTCACGGTTGCCGTTGCCCGCCGCAGCGTCAACCTGACATCGCATACCGGCCGTTCCTCGGCGCGGTACCCCCTTGCCCGGTCCGTGGACGGCCGAGCACAGTACCCGGATGACACCGGCTGAGCTTCTGCACGCCTTCGCCCGGGCCCGCGCCTCCCTCGACGGCGCCGAGGTGGTCTTCCACTGGACGGGGGACGTCCACTCCTGGGTCCCGGACGAGCCCTACCGGCGCCTGTTCGGCTTCGAGGGCCTCAACGTATCCCGGCTCGTGCCGGACGAGGAGACCGGCGGCTACCGACTCCTCTCCAGGGAAGCCGCGTTCTACCTGGACCCCCACACGAGGGACATTCTGGACAAGTGGGAGGGGAAGCAGGTGGTCCACGTCTGGAACGATCCGGCGAACCTCCAGCTGCGCCCCTTCCCCGTCCCGCTCACCCGGCTCGGGGACCAGGTCTGCTTCAGCCTGGAGATCCCGCTCTCCTACCCCTCGCCGCTGCCCGTCGCCGACTACCCGCTCCACTCCTCCGGTGACACCTACCGGGCCCTGGAGCTCTTCCAGTTCTTCGCCCCGGAGTCGGTGCTCACCACCGACGCCCCCGGTGTCCCGTGCACCATGTCCTGGACGCGCATGTCCCCCTGGCTGCCCTGGATGGAACAGGGGCAGCGGCCGGGCGGGCTCACCTTCCACTGTCGGGGGCGCAAACTCGGCAGCTACGCGGAAGTCCCCGAGCGGACCCGCGCCCACATCGCCGCCAGCCACCCCGAGTACGACCGCGCACCCGACGAATGGTCCGCGCCGAACGAGACCAGCTGGACCTATTTCCGCAGGCTGCACCCCGTGCACTAGGGTACGGACGGGTCGACGGGGGGCGGACAAGGGTTTTCCCCGTATCGCGTTCATCCCCCCGTTGCCTACTGTCTGCCCACCGGCGATCTTCCCCCGAAGGCCCCCGCCCCAACCCCACATGGTGCGAAGCCGTGCGGCAGGGTCGATCGCCCGCACCGCCGTTGCCCCCGCCCCGCCGATGCGGCCGGGGCAACGCGGCGAGCAGCGGTGGCCGGAGCGGAATTGACCAGCCCGCCCCGGCCCCGTAGTCGCCGAACCACCTCCCACACAGCCCGACCGGCCGCTCCGGCCTGCCCGGAAACGGCCCGCGAAAGGGAACACCGTGCACTCAACGCGACGCAGGCTGATATCCGTGGTGGCGATGTCCGTCACCATGCTGGCCGGCTCCGCCACCGCCTCCGTGGCCCTGGCCGGCGCGGAGCCCGCGCCGGCCCCGTCCGCCGCTGCTCTCCCGGCCCCCGGTGCGCCCGCCGCCCCGGCCACCGCGCCGGTGGAGAACCTGATCGTCGGCTACAAGTCCACCGCCTCCGAGGCCAGTTCCAACAAGGCCGCCGCGGACGACGCCGCCGCCAAGGGCAAGAAGGCCGGCAAGAAGGCCTCGTTCGACCGCCGCCTCGGCACCGGTGCGGCGCTCGTCAGCCTCGGCGGCGCCACCGCCCCGAAGGACGCGGCCGACCTCATGGCCCAGTTCCGCAGCGACCCGGACGTCGCCTACGTCGAGCCGGACAGCCGCGCCTACGCGATGGCCCTCCCGAACGACACCGACTACGCCAAGCAGTGGGACCTCTTCGAGCCCACCGCCGGCATGAACGTTCCTGCGGCCTGGGACAAGACCACCGGCTCCGGCGTCACCGTCGCCGTGATCGACACCGGCTACGTCGCGCACTCCGACCTCGCCGCGAACATCGTCCCCGGCTACGACTTCATCAGCAGCTCCACCGCCGCCCGCGACGGCAACGGCCGCGACAGCAACCCGGCCGACCAGGGCGACTGGAGCGCCGCCGGCGAGTGCGGCACCGGCTCCAAGGCCAGCGACTCCTCCTGGCACGGCACCCACGTCGCGGGCACCATCGCCGCGGCCACGAACAACTCCAAGGGCATCGCGGGCATCGCGTACAACGCGAAGATCCAGCCCATCCGCGTCCTCGGCAAGTGCGGCGGCGCCACCTCGGACATCGTCGACGCCATCACCTGGGCCTCCGGCGGCACCGTCGCGGGCACCCCGGCCAACGCCAACCCGGCCAAGGTCATCAACATGAGCCTCGGCGGCTCCGGTGCTTGCACCACCAGCTACCAGAACGCCATCAACGCGGCCGTCGCCCGCGGCACCACCGTCGTCGTGGCCGCCGGCAACAGCAACGCGGACGCGGCCGGCTTCTCCCCCGCCAGCTGCAACAACGTCATCACCGTGGCCGCCAGCAACCGCACCGGCGACCGCTCCTTCTACTCCAACTACGGAGCGAAGGTCGACATCGCCGCCCCGGGTGGCGAGACCCGCCGCGCCACCGACACGCCGGGCACCATCACCACCCCCGAGAACGGCATCCTCTCGACGCTGAACACGGGCGCCACCACCCCGGGCAGCGAGAACTACGAGCCCTACCAGGGCACCAGCATGGCCGCCCCGCACGTCGCGGGCCTCGCCGCGCTCATGGTCTCCGCCAAGCCCTCGCTGACCCCGGCGCAGGTCGAGACGGCCATCAAGACCAACGCCCGCCCGCTGGCCGGCACCTGCACCGGCGGCTGCGGCAGCGGCCTCGCCGACGCCACCGCCACGGTCAACGCGGTGACCTCGACGCCGACCACCCCGGCCCTCGAAAACACCATCAACTACACCATCAGCGACAACGCGACCGTCGAGAGCCCGATCACCGTCAGCGGTGTGACCGGCAACGCCCCGGCCACCCTCAAGGTGGGCGTCGACATCAAGCACTCCTACATCGGTGACCTGAAGGTCGACCTGGTCGCCCCGGACGGCTCCGTCTACACCCTGCACAACCGGGCCGGCGGCGCCACCGCCAACATCAACCAGCAGTACACCGTCAACGCCTCCTCCGAGGTCGCGAACGGCACCTGGAAGCTCCGGGTCAACGACAACGCCGCCGGCGACACCGGCTACATCGACTCCTGGAACCTCGTCTTCTGAGAGTCCGACGGTCCGGCTCCGTGAGTCCGGATGCTGAGACCCTGCGGAGCCGCCGAACCCCCCGGTCCGGCGGCTCCGCAGGGCTTTCGTTTCGGCCGACTGAATTCTGCGTCACAATCCGTGGGCACATGGCACCCGACCTCGTATTCTCGCCTCTCACAGGAAAGCCACAGGGGAGCGAAAGGCGGGTGGCGGTGGGTGGTGGCGCCGACGGGGCGGGCCGGCACGACGGTCGGACACGGTGAACTGGTCAAGGCGGTCGAACACGCCCTGACCGCGCACGGGCGCGCCCTGATCACCGGACCCGCCGGCGCGGGCAAGACCGAGCTGGCCGCCGCCGTCGCGGCCGCCGCCGAGGCCCGCCTCGAAACCGTGCTCACCCTCGCCCCCGACGCCGCCGACCGGTGGATCCCCGAGGCCTCCGCCGCCGCGCTCCTCGCCTCCGTCCCGTGCGCCGCCCTCGAACGGCTCTCCGGACCCCAGCGCACCGCCATCGCCCTGCTGCGCCGCGAGACCGACACCCCCCGCGCCGGCCGCGACCACGTCGCCCTGCGCCTCGCCGTCGTCGAGGTGCTGCGCACCCTCGCCGAGCGCAGCCCCGTCCTCCTCGTCCTCGACAACGCCCAGTGGCTCGACACCGAGAGCACCGACCTGCTCCGCTTCGCCCTGCGCCTGACCCCGCCCGGGGTCCGGGTCCTGGTCGCCGAGCGCCCCCAGGGCGGCACCCCGGTCACCGAGCCCCTGTGCGGCCCCGGCACCCCCGCGGTACGCATCCCCCCGCTCGGCGCCGACGAGGTCGCCGAACTCCTCGTCCGCCACGGCCTGCCCGCCCGCATCGCCGGCCGCGTCCACCAGGCCAGCGGCGGCAACCCCCGCCTCGCCCTCGCCCTCGGCCGCTCCCTCGCCGAAGCCGCCGGCAACCGCGACGGCAGCGCCCACCACGCCGACACCCTCCCCCTGTCCGGCCAGGCCCGCGAGGTCGCCCGCCGGCTCCTCGCCGAGGTACCCGTCGAGGCCCGCCGCACCCTGCTGCTCGCCGCCCTCGCCGCCCGCCCCACCACCGCCCTGCTGCGCCGTGCCGGCCGGCCCGACGCCGAGGCCGAGCTCGCCGAGGCCGAACGGGCCGCGCTCGTCACCGTGGGGGAGGGCGGTGCCGTCGCCTTCACCGCGGGCGCCCTGCCCATGGCCCTCGCCGCCGACGCCGGCTGGCCCGAGCGGGCCGCAGGACACGCCGCGCTGGCCGCCGCCGTCGACGACCCCGTCCAGGCCGTACGGCACCGGGCGCTGGCGGTGGACGCCCCCGACGAATGGCTCGCCGCCGAGATCACCCGGGCAGCGGCCGCCTGCCGGCGCCGCGGCCAGCGCGCCCTCGCCGCCGAACTCGGCCTGCTCGCCGCAGAGCGCACGCCCACCGACCTGCCCGGCGACGAACTGGCCCGCCTGGTCGCCGCCGCCGAGGACGCAGGCTGGGCCGGCCGCGCCGACCTCGCCCGCCGTGCCACCCGGGCGGTGCTCGCCCGGGACGCCTCCCCCTCCGACCGGGTCCGTTCCCGCCTCGCCGTCATCGACGCCGCCGGCCAGGCGCTCGGCACCCTCGACGAGACCTTCGCCCACGCCATGGACGAGGCCGAGGGTGACCCCGCCCTCCAGGCCGCCGTCCAACTCCGGATCGCCTGGAAGCACAACCTCAGCGACGGCGACCCCGTCCGTTCCCGTGACGCCGCCGCCGAGGCCGGCCGGCTCGCCGCCCTGGGCGGCGACACGACCGCCGAGGCCATGGCCCTCACCGTCCGGGCCCGCATGGGCCGCATCCTCGGCGACCCCGACGCCGAGGACATCCTCGCCGAGGCCCTCGCCCTGCCGGCCCCCGAGGTGCCGCTCGGCATGCGCAACGCACCGCAGTACCTGGCGGTCAGGCACGCCCTCTTCGACGACCGGCTCGACGACGCCCGCCGCCAGCTGCTCGTCCTGCTGCCCGCCGTCCAGCGCACCGGCTCCGCCGAGGACGTCTTCGAGGTGCTGCGCAGCCTCACCGAGACCGAGCAGCGCAGCGGCCGCTGCCGGGTCGCCTCCGCACACGCCCGCCGCGCCCTGGAACTCACCATCGAGGCGGGCCTCTCGCCCGGCCCCGCCTGGTACGTCGCCGCGATGGCCGAGGCCACGGGCGGCAGCTTCGCCCGCGCCGCCGGCTACGCCCGCCGCGGCATCCAGGCCTCGGAGGAGGAGGGCGACCAGGTGTTCCTCTCGCGCAGCCTGTACGCGCTCGGCCTGGTCGAACTGGCGACGGGGGAGGCCGCGAAGGCCGTCTCCACCCTGCGCCGGGTCGCCGGACTGGAGGCGGCCCAGCAGGTCGTCGACCCGTCCATCCTGCGGTGGCACGGGGAACTGGCCGAGGCCCTCGTCGCCGCCGATGCGCCCGACGCGGCCGCCGAGCTGATCGACGAGGTCCGGGCGGTCGCCGCCGCCCTCGGCCGCGCACCGGTGCTGGCCGCCCTCGACCGGGCCCGCGGGCTCGTCCTGTCCGCGCACGGCGACCCCGCCGCGGCGGTGGACCTCCTGAGGGACACCGCCGCCCGCTTCGACGCGCTCGGCCTGCCGGTCGAGCACGGCCGCACCCTGCTCGCCCTGGCCAGGGTGGAGCGGCGGCGCCGGCGTCGGGCCCCCGCCCGTACCGCGCTCCGTACGGCGGCCGAGGTGTTCGCGCAGGCCGGTGCGAAGCCGTGGGCGGAGCTGGCCGGGGAGGGTCGGGAGCCGGTGCCCGCCGAGGCGGGGCCGTCCGTGGCACTGGCCGCGCTGACCGGGGCGGAGGCCCGGCTGGCACTGCTGGTGGCCGAGGGGGCCAGCAACCAGGAGGCGGCCGCCAAGCTGTTCGTCAGCGTCAAGACCGTCGAGGCCCGACTGACCCGGATCTACCAGAAGCTGGAGGTCCGCTCCCGGGCCCAGTTGGCGACCGCCCTGCGGGGCCGCTGAGCGGGCTCCCGCCTGCGAGCGCCGCCCGGAGCCGTTGCGTGCCCGCCGCCGTCAGCAGGTCAGGTGGTCGCCCGGGGTCACGCCCAGCAGCGCGGTGAAGTTCCGGTAGGCGTCCACCCGGCTCTGGACCTGTGCGGGGTTGCCGCCGTTGCACTCCAGGGCCCCGTTGATGGAGCGGATCGTCTCGCCGAAGCCGGCGCCGTTCACGATGGCCGCGTGCGCGGTCATCGTGCCCGGGCCGTTCTGGGTGTTCCAGTACCACAGGGCCGTCTTCATGGCGATGGCCGGATCCTGCTCCACCAGGTACGGGTTGGCGAGCAGGTTGATGCCGAGGGCGTCGCCGGCGGCCTTGTAATTGAAGTTCCAGCTCAACTGGATGGGACCGCGGCCGTAGTAGGCGGCCTGTCCGGCCGGGCAACCGTAGGGTCGGCTCGTGTCGCAGTAGTGGGGGTAGTTGGCGGTGTTCTGCTCCACGACGTGGACGAGTCCGCCCGTCTCGTGCGAGACGTTCGCGAGGAAGGCGGCCGCCTCCCGCCGCCGGGTGGTGTAGTCGCCGGTGCCCGCGAAGGCGGGGTACGCGGAGAGCGCCGCAACCAGGCCGTCGTAGGTGTAGAAGGGGTTCCGGTTCGGGAACATCTGCCGGAACTGCGCCTCGGAGACGACGAAGCCGGACGGGTTCCCGTTCCCCGGGTCCGGGTCCTGGCCGCCGCCGGTACTGCAGCCGCCGAGGTCGGACCAGACGCCCCACTGGCCGGTGGTGCCGGGGGTCTCGCCCAGGGTCCACCACTTGGCCCGCCAGTTGTGCCCGGCGTGGGAGGCGTTCGTGCCGCCGGTGTAGACGGTCGAGGAGGTCCACGGCACGGCACAGGCCGTGGCGGTGACGGAGGCGGAGGCCGTGGCGGGGGTGGCGGGGAGGGCGGCCGCGAAGCCCAGGGCGGCGGCCGTTGCGGAGGCGAGGGCGAGGGTGCGGCGGAGTCGACGTATCACGCAACTGCTCCTTGGGTGGGGGGAATCGCCGGTGGGGCGGCACGTTCCGCCACTCAATCCAAAATGGTCTGAACCTGTCAAGGTCTAGACCAAAAGCGGTAGCGGGCGGCGGGCACGGGCGGGGCCCGTACGCGCGGTGTGGCGTACGGGCCCTGCGGGGTGATGCGGTCCAGTGCGGTGCGGGGCGTCCGCGGCCGCGCCGGGCGGGGTCAGCTGCCGGCGGAGAGGTTGCCGGAGAGGACCGGGATGTTGCTGAGGACGTGCGAGAGGGTCTCGTCGCCCTTGGCCTGGGTGGAGTTCTCGGCGCACTGCTGGTTCATCGGGTTGGACGCGACGTTGATGTCCTGGACGCCGATGTTGGCGAGGAGCGCGATCAGGGACTGGGCGTTGACCTTCACCGGCAGGCCGATGCACGGCTTGTTCAGGGTGCCCTGGACCAGGCCGAGCTGCGGGCTCTGCGCACCTTCGGTCTTCTGGTTGCCGTAGATCTGGGCCGAGTCGTTGCCGTTGACGGTGTTGACGCCGTTGTCGTTGCCGATCGCCATCGCCGGGGAGGCTACCGCGGCGCCGGCGGCCAGCACGGAGGCGGTGACCGCGGTGGTGGCCATGAGCTTCTTGAGCATGGGGAAGATCCTTCTGTTGCACTGTCACATGGTGGGTGCCCCCGGCGGGACGAGCTGATCAACTGCCGCCCGGGCCGGGGGTTATCCCCTGTCACCCGACTGGCCGAGCGCACGGCCCGCGCGCGCATTCCTGCACCCGGACAGCACGAAGTCCCGGCCCCCCGAGGGGGACCGGGACTTCGCGGGTGCACTTCGCTTGACCACCGTGTCCAACGACGGCCCGCGCGGAAGGTCACCCTGTGGCCGCCCCCTGCTCCTGTTGAGCCGTACGGTGCTGGTGCACCCGCAGCTGCAGCGTGGCGAGGTCCAGCAGCGGTGTGGGGACGGCCAAGGTCCGTGCGCGGGCGACCAGGTCACCGAGGACGTGTTCGACCTCGGTGGAGCGACCGGCGAGCACGTCCCGGTACAGGGACGGGGTGAGCCGCGATCCGGCGGTGGTCACCGTCTGCGTGGTGAAGGCGAGTTCGGACTCCGGTACGGGGTACCCGGCGGCCGCCGCGACGGCCGCCGCCTCCGCGAGCAGGGCCCGGGCCAGTTCGGTGCCGCCGGGAACGGCGTTGAACTCGCCGACGGAGCCGCGCATCAGACACGTGGAGGCGCAGAGGGCGGTGATGAAGACCCACTTGTGCCACATGGCGGCGGTGATGTCCGGGACGTCGGGGCTGTCGATGCCGGCCCCGGTCAGCAGGGCGCGTACGGCGTCCACCCGGGCCGAGGGTGCGCCGTCGAGTTCACCGGTGAGGACCGCGGACGGCGGCGCCATGCGCACGATGTCCCCGTGCTCGTCGAGGGTGGTGACCACCTTGGCGACGCCACCGAGGACCGCCCTGCGGCCGAAGACGTCGGCGAGCCGGTCCAGATGGGCCATGCCGTTGAGCAGCGGCAGGATCGCGGTCCGCGGGCCGACCGCCGGGGCGAGGTCCTTGGTCGCGCGGTCGAGGGCCGTGGACTTCACCGACAGCAGGACCAGGTCGTACGTCTGCGCCAGCTCGTCGGCGGTCACCAGCTGTGGTGCGAGGGCTATCTCCTCGCCGAGCCCGCTCACCCGCAGGCCGCGGGCGCGCAGGACCGCTGCCCGCTGGGGCCGCACCAGGAAGGTGACGTCGTGTCCGGCGCGAGCGAGTCGGGCGCCGAACCAGCCGCCCACGGCGCCGGCGCCGACGGTCAGGATTCTCATGCGGGAGAGCCTTTCGTGAGGGGCAGCGGCGTCAGGAGCCGGTGCGGTTGGTGGAGGGCCGCGGTGACGGGGTCGTCGTCCTCGGACGGCGGCGCCAGTCCGGGGCCGGGGGCGACGAGGAGGTCGGCGGCCCCGACGACGGCGCCGCAGCCGGTGCAGCGGCCGTCGGGGGTGACCGGTTCCCCGTCGTCGGCGTGCAGGTAGACCCTGCGCGGCCCGCCCGGGGCCGGCTGGTGCTCCTCGCCCCACAGGGACAGGGACCGGACGACCGGCCAGAGGCGAACGCCCTTCGGGGTCAGGACGTACACCGCCCGGCGGCCGTCCGCGGGTACCCGGTCGAGGACGCCGGCCCCGGTCAGCACGGCGAGCCGGTCGGTGAGCACCGCGCGCGGGATGCCGAGGTGGCCGGCGAAGTCGGCGAAGCGCCGGACCCCCAAGAAGGCATCCCGCACGATCAGCAGGGTCCAGCGCTCGCCTACCACCTCCATGGCACGGGAGAGGGCACAGGTCTGGCCCTGGTAGTGGCGGGGCAACGTCATGGACCCACCCTACCCGCTGAGTTCGGTGACCGAACCATACTCGGGGCGGGTTTCCGGTTCCTCCGCTCAGACGGTGAAGGGCTTCTGGCCGAGGAATTCCGGTGACGGGCTGCCCGTCGTGTGGAAGTTCGGCACCTGCGAACGCGGCAGCCGGTCCTTGATGCTGCGGTGGAACTCCTGGTAGCCGCCGTCGAAGGCGCCCTCGTCCCACACGCGCAGCAGGGCTCCGGTGAACGCTCCGTTCGCCCTGCCGTCCAGGGCGACCTGATGGTCCTGGCAGGCGGAGATGAGCACGGTGCCGGGGCCCGCGCCGTTGCCCTCCTTCCTCAGCTCGCGCTGGAGGTTCTGGTAGAACTCCTTGTTCTGCTCGAACACCTGCTGCTGGCGCAGCACGGGCATGACCCTGGGCGTCGCCTCGCCGTTCCCCTCGCCGGCGGCCGGAACCTCCGTCGCGGTGCCGCTGTGGCAACAGTCGAGCAGGGTGAAGATGCGGACCCCGGGGGAGAACCGGCGGAACTCGCGGTTCAGTTCGTCGTCGAGGAACTGGCGGTCGTAGAACACCAGCGTCTCGTCGAGCTCGTCCGGTTCGTCGCCCTCGGCGTCGGGCATTTGGCTGCCGTGGCCGGAGTAGGTGAACAGCAGGATGTCGCCGTCCTTGAGCTTCTTGGCGGCCTTGCGCAGCGCGGCCGTGATGTTGTCGACGGTGCCCTGCTGGGTGAGCAGTACCGTCTCCTCGAACCCGGCCGCGCGGGCCACTGCCGCCATGTCGTGGGCGTCGTTCTCGCACGCCATGAGCTGTCCGTCCCAGCCGTTGTACTTGGCGGGGTCGACCTTGTTGAGTCCGATGTGGATGGACAGGCCGTGGGGCATGGGGTCCTCCTCGGTGCGGGGATGGGGATACCTCGGGATGGGTTCCGCGGCAGGAGGGCGGCCGAACCCCGCGGCGCGCAGCGACCCCCGATCGGGCCTCCCCGGCGCGGACGGCGGGCGGGCGTCCGAATGCGTGACCCGCCGGGGCCGCGACCGCGCGCGACGGCACCCGTCCTGCCGCCGTGTGAGTTGACCGGTCAACATTCAAGCGGAGCAATGCCGCGACCAACTGGCGGCCTCCCGTTGCCCGGCCAATACTGGCGGTGACCGGCATCCGTGCTCCGGCGCGGGAGGCGCTATGGAACCCCGGATCGTCTACGTCCACGGCAATGGGGACAAACCCCGCGAAGAACTCCTCAAGTCCCAGTGGGACAAGGCGCTCTTCGGCATCGACATGGGCAGTGGCTCGCGCATGGCCTACTGGGCGCCGCTGCTCCATCCGGTCCCGCTGCCCGACGGCCCCGACCTCCTCGACGGGGCTGCCGCACCGGCCGAGGAGGCCCGGGAGGCGGTGGCGCCGGCCGTGGAGGCGACCGAGGAGTTCGTCGCGCGGACCCTCGCCGAGGCGCGCGCCGACACGGCGGAGCACACCGAGCGCGCCGGCAGCACCGGCGAGGCCGCCCCCGCAACCGGGACCGGAGTCGGAGCCGGGGTCGGGTCCGTGACGGACGAGCCCCTGGCCGGCTGGCTGCGGGACATGGGCTACCTCGCCGAGGCGCTCGCCCAGGACGGCGGCCCGCCGCCCGAAGCGGCCGGCGGGCCGAGAGTGCTCCCCCTGCCCGCGTTCGCCCGCACCTCGCTGTTCCGGCTGCTGGTCAGGCACACCTTCAAGGACGTGCACGCCTACTTCTTCGGCGGTGCGGGGCCCGCCATCCGCGACGTGGTCCGGCAGGCCCTCGACGAGGCGCGGGAGGGTGCCGCCGGCGGCCCGCTGGCCGTCGTCGGCCACAGTCTCGGAAGCATCGCCGCGTACGAGGTCCTGGCCGAGGAGCCGCGCGGCGTCGACCTGTTCGTGACCATCGGCTCGCCGCTCGCGATCACCGAGATCCAGGACGTACTGGCCGGGCCGCCCGGGGTCCCCGCCGGGGTCGCCGTGTGGCGCAACGCCTCGGACCTGCGGGACCTGGTGGCGATGGACCACACCCTGCGCCCCGAGTACGCCCCGGTGCACCTGGTCTCGGACCACCTGGTCCTCAACACCAGTGGCACCCACCACGGGGCGCGCGAGTACCTCGCGACGGGCCCGGTGCGGGAGCCCGTCCGTGCGCTGTTCGGCGGCCTTGCCACGTAGCAAACGCGGTGAAACCATGACAGGTATCGCCAGTCGATCCGTCTGCTGCCCCGCGCGGGCAGCCTGGTAGGTGCGGTATGCCGCTCAGGGACACGGAATGGATCCTGGTCACCGAATGGGTGCGGGACCACCTCCTCGACACCCCGGACCCCCACAACCGGCTGACCGGGCGTGGGTTCTCCCGGAAGTTCGTCGGTTCCCTGGAGCTGACCCCAGTGGCCCAGGTGAACGCGGAGAACCTCGTCCGTGCATCGCGGGGGACCATCGACTCCCAGGTGTTCCTGCTCGGTGTCCTGGTCGTCCTCTCCGACCTGGTCGTCCTCCCGGACATAGAGAAGGCCAGGGAGTTCCTGGCCAGGCTCGAGGAAGACCGGCGGGTCCACGTCTCGGATCAGGACCCCTTCCTCGCCGGCCTGCTCAGGAGCGGCGCCGAGGTGTTCGTCGACCGTGCAGACCTGCGCGAACGGTTGAGGGAGTTCCTCGCCGACCCCGAACTGACCGTGCTGGCCGTCGACGGCGAACCAGACAGCGGCCGCTCGTACACGTACAACCTCATCCGCTACCTCGGCCAACACTGCGGCTTCCGGCCGGTGCGCATCACCCTGACGCAGACCATGACCGCCGCGCAGGTGATCCGGCGGCTCGGCGGGTACGTCATGGACTGGCGCGACCCGGCATCGCTGTTGAACGCAGCACAGTTGAACGATCCACAGTCCTGGATGGACGACGCCGTCCACGAGCTCATCGCCCGCGCCACGATGGTGCCGGAACGGCTGTGGTTCGTCCTCGATGACTGCGACCGGCTCGACGCCGGCTCCGACGTCTGGGACTGCATCGGACGACTGGCCCAGGCCGTCTTCGACTCGGCCCCGGGGCCGGACGAGACCGTGCCCCGACTCGTGCTGCTCGGCTACGGGCCGACCATGCCCCAGCTGCCGTACGACGTCCGCAAGAACGTGTGCCAGGACACGGCGCGCACGGCCGGCCCGGACGATGTCGAGGCGTTCTTCCGGCAGTTCTTCACCGATCCGCCGGTATCGGACGACGAGGCCGAGCTCGCCGCCCTGGTCGAGCTGTCCGCCACGGCGGTCGTGGACGCCGCACAGGCGCCCGGGGAGGGCAGCTACATGCGCAGACTGTGCGAGGCTGCCGAGACGGTCGTGCGGACGCACCGCTCCCTGAGCCCCGGCGAGGACTTCGCCACACGGCTGCACGGGCAACTGCTCACCGGGACCGGCGCGCAGCCGGCCGCGCCCGTCCCGGACACCGGCCGCGCCTATCGGGAGGCCGCCTGCTTGCTCACCGGGTTCGACCCGGCGCAGCTGCGGCTTCCGGGCGAGGCCGCGCCCACCGGCGGGGCGCGGCTGGAGCTGGTCCAGGACTGCACGGTCCTGACCCTGCGCCCCGCCCCTCGCTGGACGCTGAAGGAAGAAGTCCGCCAGGCGGCGCTGCGGGGGCTCGCCGGCCCGGAGGCGGCCCGCCGAGTCCTGGAGGCCAACCTGGACCTGGTCCCCGAGGGGCCCGGTCCGGAACGGATCGCCCTCGCCTTCCTCTCCGGCGAGCCGCCGGAGCGGGACACGGGGACGGCCGACGGCGCCGACGAGGACCCCGACGTGCTCGTCGACACCCTGCTGGCCGTCCTGTGGCTGGCGCAGGTCCCGGGCACGACCGGCCTTCCGGACCCCGAGCAGGTGCAGCGGCGGCTGGAACGGGCCCGCCTGCTCCAGCCGCTCCGGCACCTCGTGCGGAAACCCTTCTGCGGCCGTGCCGCCGAACTGGAGCAGCTGCGCGCGTACGCACTGGACGACACGGGCGGCCCCGTCGAACGGCCCCCCTTGCTGATCCACGGGCTCGCCGGCATCGGCAAGAGCACTCTGCTCGCCACCTTCCTCCTCAACATCCGCGACGACGTCCCGGGCGGCTTCCCCTTCGCCTACATCGATTTCGAGCGGCCCACCCTCTCGGTCCACGAGCCGGTCACCCTGATCGCGGAGGCGGCCCGGCAGCTCGGCATCCAGTACCCCGACCATCGCGCCGCGTTCGACGCACTGGCCGGAGAGTGCGAGGAGACGGCCCGCACCCAGCGGGAGGAGCAGAACGAGGTCGACGAGCTGTACAAGGTCTCCACCACCCGCTCGGGGGCCGGGCGGGCTTCGGCGGAGCGGTTCAACACGCTGGCGCGGGAACGCGAGACGGCCCTGATCCGCAGGGGCGCGGAGCTGGTCCGGCAGGCCGTGGGCGCCTCGCCCGGCACCCCCGACCCGCCCCTGGTGATCGCCGTCGACTCCTTCGAGGCGGCCCAGTACCGGGCGAACCCGGTACTCGGCCGACTGTGGGCCATGTGGGTGGCCCTGCAGGAGGCGTACCCGAGGCTGCGCTGGATCGTCGCGGGCCGGGCCCCGGTCAACCACCCTTCCCAGGCCACCGAACCGTGCATCATCGCCCTCGGTGAACTCGAACCGGACGCAGCAGTGGAACTCCTGACGACGTGCGGCATCGAGGACCCGTCCGTGGCCCGCATGCTGGCCGAGAGGGTCGGCGGGCATCCGCTCAGCCTGAAACTGGCGGCGCACGCGGCCGTGGCGGAGCAGTGGGCGGGCTCGGTGCGCGAGCTGATGGAGAGCCTGGACGGGCTGCCCGCCGCGCGCCGGGGCTTCCACCACGACGTCGACCGGACGGTGGTGCAGGGCGCTCTCTACGACCGCATCCTGAAGCGCATTCCCAAGCCGGACGTACGCGCCCTCGCGCAGGCGGGCCTGGCGCTGCGGACGATCACCCCCGCGCTGATCCGCGAGGTCCTCGCCGAGCCCTGCGGGCTGTCGGTGGCCTCCGGCGAGGAGGCGCGCCGCCTCTTCGGCGGGCTCGCCCGGCTCGACCTGATCGAGCCGGCCGGTCCCGGCGCCCTGCGGCACCGCTCCGACCTGCGCTCGATCCTGCTGCGGCAGGCGGACAGCGCACGCACCGGACTCATGCGCAGCGTCGGGCAGCGCGCCGTGGCGTACTACGCGGCCCAGGAAGGGCTGGCGGCGCGCGCCGAGGAGATCTACCACCGGCTGCGCCTCAACGAGAATCCGCGCGCGGTGGACGAGCGCTGGCAGCCCGGCGTGGAACGCCACCTCGGCAACGCGATCGAGGACATGGCGCCCCGGTCGGCCGCATTCCTGAGCGGGCACCTCGGCGGCCACACGCCGGAGGGGGTGCTGCACGGCGCCGACCAGGAGGACTGGGAGGAAATCACCGCCAAGGAAGTCGACGACCTGCTCAGACAGGACCTGACCGAGGAGGCCGCGGCCAGGCTCGCGGAGCGCCGCCCCTGGACCCCGGGCAGCCCCCTTTACCCGCTCCTCGCCACCACCCTGGAGCGCCGCGGGCAGCTCGAGGAGGCCAGGGCCGTCGCGGAAGGGGCCGCGGACATCGCGGAGGAGGCCCGGGACGCCGACGCCCAGCTCGAACTGCTGCAGCTGTGCGGCCGTCTCGCCGAGCAGGACGACGACCTGGGGGAGGCCGAACACGACTTCGCCGAGGCGGAGGCCCTCGCGACCGCACTCGGCCGGCCTTTCGAGGCGATGGGCGTCATGCTCGACCGGGCCGGGGTGACCCTATCGCCCGAGCGCACCGCGGAGATCCGCGACGGGCTTGCGCAGCGCCTGCGGATGCTTCCCGACAAGGCCCTGGCCGAACACCCGGTCCTGGTCCGGAACGTCGCCGCCGCGGTGGGACGGTGGCACCCGGAGGCCCTGGACCGCGTCCTGAGGGGGGTGGGCCTGCCGGAGGTCGGCGACAGCGCCCTGGACGCCCTCGCCGAGAGGATCGACGGGGCCGTCGCCCGTCAGCCCGATCTGGGCCCCGCCCTGGGGGAGATCCTCCGGGATGCGGCCGACCCCGTGAACGCCGCGCACGTGAGCACGACCGGGGACCTGCGCGAGGCCCGCAGCCGCGGCTACCTCGACGAGCTCGCCCGGCGCCTGCTCGTGCTGCGGGACCCCAGCGGTGAACTCGTCGCCGGCGTGGCGGCCGCGATGGGCTCCGGCACCCCCGTCGACGCCCTAGGGAAAGGGGACCGTCGCGGTCCGGCGGCCTCCATGGCGGTGGCACCGGGTCCGCCCGACACTCCGACGACCCCAGTGGAAAGGAACGGCCCCCGAGCGGCCTGAGCCGGTATGAGCGACGCCTACCTCACCTCGGACGAGGTCTTCAAGCTGTACGAGGCCGCCCTGGAAGCGGGCCTGGCCGAGCCTGCGGCCCGAAACCTCCTGTTCAGCGGCATCATGCCCAAGTACAAGGCGGTGCTGCCGCTCCTGGCGGCCCCCGGTATGCAGGTGCAGTCGGACCTGAACGAGATGAACCAGGTGGAGCGGCTGGTCGACAGCACGGTCCCGCTGGAGGTCTGGCTGCGCAACGCCGTGGCCCAGACCACCCAGGCGGGTCCCCGGGCCGTGTTCCAACGCGCCCTGGACGAAGTGGTGCGCGACTCGGCCGGCGAGCCCGACGTGCCGGCGCCCCGGCTGGCCTGGGAGACCAAGGAGGAAGTCGTAGCGCTCGACGACACCGTGCCCTTCGAGTTCCTCCCGGACGGTGCCCTGGCGGGCGCCTCCGTGGCCCGGATCAAGGTGCCCCCCTTCCAGGGCGGTGCCCCGCTCCAGCCGAACGGCTATCCGCATTCGGGGACGGGCTGGCTGATCGCCCCGGGCCTGCTGATCACCAACCACCACGTGGTGACCGCCCGGACCCGTACGGCCGCCGGCCAGGCCGCCGTGGATCCGGCGGACCTGGCGCTCCAGGCCAGGAACTCCCGCTCCCGGTTCGACTACGGTGCAGCCGAGACGGAGACCGAGGAAGTGGCGGCGGAAAGCCTGCTCGCCTCGGACCCGGACCTGGACTACGCGGTCCTGCGGCTCGCCGGCCAGGCGGAGCGGCCCGGTCTGCGGGTGGCCACCGAGCCGCTGGAGGTCGTACCGGGGGAGACCGTGGCGGTCAACATCATCCAGCACCCCGGGGGCCAGCCCAAGCGGGTCGCCCTGCGCAACAACTTGGTCTTCGAGACGAACGCGAAGGACGTGCGCTACTTCACCGACACCCGCGGCGGCTCCTCCGGCTCCCCGGTCCTCACCGACGACTGGCGGGTCGTGGCGCTGCACCGCGGGGCGCGACGCGTCGAGAACGTCGTCTACCAGGGCAAGTCCGAGGCGTTCGTCAATGTCGGAACCCAGATGAGCAGCGTCATGCGCCACCTGGCGGAGCACAGCCCGGAGGTCCACGCCGAGATCGCGGCCGCGCAAGCGGCGCTCGGCGGGCAGAGCGGGCCGGAGGTGTGAGATGAGCGGACGGTCACCGGTGGCGACCGGCGCCGAGCAGGTCTTCGGTGACCTGCGCGCGGTCGCCGAGCGGGTCCGCCAGAGCCTGGGGGCGGCCCGGGAGGCGGAGGCGGAGATCCTGGAGTCCGCGGCGGGCGTTCCCTCGGGGCGGGCGCCGGGCGCCGAGATCGGCGGCTTCGCCCTGCGGGAGCGGGCGCGGGTGCTGGAGGCCGGTGCCAGGGGGCTGGAGAAGCTCGCCGCCGGCCGCGCCGACGAGGTGGACGAGGACGAGTACTTCGGCGTGGAGGCGATCGTCCTCCTCGAAGGCCGGCCCGCCATCCTCGTCCAGGGGCAGGACTTCCCGGCGCAGCCCGGTGACTGGGCGGTGCTCGACGGCCACCGGGACGGCATCCGCAACTCGATCGCCCGGGTGGGCAGGGTGGACGTGGTCGGGCATCCGCGACTGGAATGGGTGGGGACCGCCTTCCTCGTCGGCCCGGACGTGGTGATGACCAACCGCCACGTCGCCGACGAGTTCGCCCGCGAGGACGGGACCGCATGGTCCTTCCGTCCGGGGGTGACCGCCCGGCTGGACCTGGCCGAAGAACTGTCCGCCGTGCCCGGGGACGGCTCCATGGAGTTCGAGGTCACCGAGGTGATCGGCATCCACCCCGAGGTGGACCTGGCCCTGCTGCGCGTGGAGACCGATGGCGACGACCGGGCCCCCGCCACCCCCCTGGCCGTGGCGGCCGATCCGCCCGCGGACATCCCCGGCCGGCCGGTGTACGTCGTCGGCTACCCGGCGGAGGACAGCCGGCGCAACGAGCCGGAGGCCATGCGCCGGATCTTCATGGACGTCTACAACGTCAAGCGGCTCCAGCCCGGCACCACGACCAAACTGGTCCGTGAGCGGCTCACCGTGAACCACGACTGCTCCACCCTGGGCGGGAACAGCGGCTCCCCGGTCTTCGACCTGGCCGACCACCGCGTCCTGGGCCTGCACTACGGCGGCCGCTACGGCTTCGGCAACTGGGCGGTCCCGCTGTGGGAGATGGTGGACGACCCGCTGCTGAGCCGCGCGCAGGTCAACTGGGTGTGACCCGCAGGGCGTCGCCGATCAGGCGGACGGCCCGGGAGAGCCGGCCCAGCTGCTGGAGCTCGACTGCGTACATGCGGATCGAGCTCTCGATGGCGATCTCGGGCACGCCCATCGAGGGGAGTTCGGCGCGGCTGGTCTCCAGAGCGACGCGCACGGCCCGCATCTCGTGCTGCAGTTGGAGCTGCGCGTGCCGGGTCAGCAGGACGGGGTTGCGGGTCAGCGTGGAGTAGGCGCCGTAGCGGGCCGGGAGCAGGTCCCGCAGCCAGCGCATGGCCGTGCGTTCCCAGTCGTGCGTCCCGGGGGCCTTGACCTGGCACGGCCAGTCCGGGCTGAGGGCGGGGGAGAGCGTCTGGCGCATACGTCGCTTCCGAATGGTCGAACTGATCGAGACGTAAGTGGGCGGCGGCCCCGGCCCAGGGGTTGACCGGGGGCCGCCACAAGCGCTCTGGTGGATCCGCTGCCGGGACCGGCACCCGGACGGGGCGTGAGGAGGAGTCGTCCCGCCCGGGTATCCGTTCCGGGAGAACGTAGGGGTCGCTCTCCTTGGCGCGTCTGACGGATCCGGCGCGCTGCTCAGTAAACATATATACCGTCGAGTAAACAAGAGAATGAAAAATTACATACGCCTCGACGGCATGAAAATGCAGGGAGGAAACGGATGAAATCCGACCTAAAGGAAGAAGCCGTGTTGGTCGGCCACCTGCTCGTACCCCTCCAGCCGCGCCTGCGTCCGCTCCGGATCAGCGTCCGCCATCGCCTGCAGCAGGGCCGCTGAGAGCACGCCCGGCGCCGCGTACGAATCGAACACCAGCCGCGCCCCGGTACCGGCGGTCAGCGCCACGTCCGCCTCGTCGACGAGCGGCCCCAGCGTGGTGTCCGTGATCAGCGCGATCTTCAGCCCGGCCGTCCGGGCCGCCCGCAGCGCCGACAGGGTCTCCTTCGCGTGCCGCGGCATGGCGAACGCCAGCGCCCAGGTCCCGCCCGCCTCCCGCGACTGCAGCAGGGCGTCGTACGCCACGCTGCCGCCCCGCGTGACCAGCCGGACATCGGGATGGATCCGGCGCGCCGCGTAGGCGAAGTACTCCGCCAGCGACACCGAGATCCTGAGGCCCAGCACCGTCAGCGGCACCGACCGGGCCAGCTCGCGGCCGATGTCCAGCACCTGGTTGGTGTCTGCGAGGAGGCGCCGCACGTTCTCCAGGTTCTCGATCTCGGCGTCCACCGCCGCCTGGAGCTCGTTGCGACGGTACTGCTCACGGGTCTCCGGCGAGCCCGCGACCGCGCTCAGCGCCATCGGCTGGAGCACGTCGCGCAGGGCCGGGTAACCGCTGAAGCCGAGGGCGGTGGCGAACCGCGTCACCGAAGGCTGGCTGACCCCGACCCGCTCCGCCAGCTCGGTGATCGACAGGAACGCGGCCTCGGTGAGGTGGTCGATCAGGTACTGGGCGATGCGCCGCTGACCGGGCGAGAGGCGGTGGCCGTCGAACAGCCCGCGGACCCGGTCGCCCGGAGCGCGTTCACGGTCGGGCGCCTGCCCGCTCGGCGTGATCGCAGCTGCCTGTGCGCGCGCCTGCTGCCCCGATGACACCGGTGGGCCTCCCTCTCATGTCACTCTTTCTCCAACATAGCTCACGCCCTGTGGTCGGCCGACCGGCCGCGGACGCCCGGTCCGAGCGGTGAGACGCGGCCGGTGTCGCGGCCCCCGGACCTCTGGAAATATGATGAACGCGGCACGGGGCTTCGGCGCAGCACGCCGCGAGAGCCGAGAGCAGGGACGAGCGACGTATGGATGCACCCGGGAGCAGTCCATGAACCCGCGCCGTGCGCCGCGCCGCACCCCGCGGGCACAAAGCGCCGACGACCTGCTGAGCACCCTCGGCCGGCTCACCGCCCGGGCCCGGGCCGGAGCCGAGCACCAGCAGCCCCGCGTGGAGCTCGCCGAGGCGCTCCAGCGCGAGATGCTGCCCGCCGTCCTGCCCGCCCTGCCCGGACTGCGCACCGCCGCCCGATACGCGCCCGCCCGCCACGGCCTGGACATCGGCGGCGACTGGTACGACGGGTTCGGGCTGCCCGAGGGCGCCCTCGCCTTCTCCATCGGCGACGTCCAGGGCCACGACGTGGAGGCGGCCGCCTTCATGGGGCAGGTGCGCATCGGCCTGCGCGCCGTCGCCGCCGTCGTCGACGACCCCGGCGAGGTGCTCGCCCGGACCAACGACGTGCTGCTGTCGATGGGGCGCGAGCTCTTCGCCACCTGCACCCTGCTCCGCTTCGACCCCGACACCTGGGAACTGCACAGCGCCCGGGCCGGCCACGTACCCGCCCTGTGGGCCACCGTCGACGGCCGGTACGGGATGGCCGAGGACGAGGGCGGCCTGCCGCTGGGCATGCTCCCCGGCGCCGGATACGCCGTGACCCGCCGCAAGCTGGACCGGGCCGGATCCATCGTCCTGGTCACGGACGGGGTCGTCGAAGGCCCCTCCTTCCCCGTGGACGAGGGCCTCGAACGCGTGCTCGGGGTCGTCCGCGAGGGCGCGGGCGCGGACCCCGGCGAACTCGCCGCCGAAGTGATGAAAGTGGCCGACTCCACCGGCCACGCGGACGACGCAGCGGTCCTCGTCATCAGCCACAACGCGGGCGGACCCCGACCCCGCTGACCGCTCCCACGGCGCGGCTCCGGACGCCTCGCTGCATACGGCCGCGCCCTCCCCGGCCACCCCGCCGCTGGAGGCGGGCTCGGCCACGACGGTGAAGCACGCCCCCACCGCGTCCTCGGCCGCACGAGGTCCGTCAACAGGCACGCAGAGGAGCCGGACCGTCCTCGAACCGGCCGAGAGGGCGGGCCAGACATCCGTGGCACCGGTCTTCCGGTCGGGGCGTGTCACGACCCGTACCACCACGGGGCTGTTGTCTGATGCTGTGATGCCCACCGTGGACCGGCGACGTCTGCCCGCCGATATTCTCCGGATCCTCGCCGTCGCGGTCGCCTACTGGGCCACCGGGCAGATCGGCCTCCTGCTCAGAGTGACCGTCGAGGGCGCGATGGTCACCCCCCTGTGGCCGCCCACCGGCATCGCCGTCGCCGCGCTGCTCTGGACGGGGCTGCGGGCGGTGCCGGGGATCATGCTCGGCGCATACCTGACCATCCAGCACCTCAGCGGCTTCGATCCCGTCGACACCGCCATCCTCCTCGGCAACACCCTCGCGCCCGTCTGCGCTTACCTGATGCTCCGGCGGGCCGGCTTCCGCCTGGAGATGGACCGGCTGCGGGACGGGCTGGCCCTGGTGTTCCTCGGCGGCCTGCTGCCCATGCTGATCAGCGCGACCGTCGGCACCTCGACGGTCGTCGCCACCGGGGACCTGCCTGTCGGCCAATTCTGGTCCGTGTGGTCGGCGTGGTGGGCCGGCGACGCGATGGGTGTTCTCCTCGTGACCCCGCTGCTGCTCGTCGTGCCGCGGCTGACGATTCCCGACCCCTACCGGGCGGGCGAGGCCGTACTGCTGCTCGCCGCCTGCGCGGCCGTCACCGTCCTCGCCGTCCACAGCGACCTCTCCTTGCTCTTCCTCGTCTTCCCCGTACTGATCTGGGCCTCCGTACGCTTCCAGCACGCCGGGGGAGCACCCTGCGCCCTGCTGGCGTCCGTCATCGCCATCCGCGCGGCGACCGACCAGAGCGGGCCCTTCGCCGCGCACACCCTCTTCGAGATCATGGTCAACCTCCAGGCCCTCAACGGCTCCGCGGCCCTGACCGTCCTCCTGCTGTCCGCCCTGGTCACCGAGCAGAACAACATCCGCGTGAAGATCGAGCTGGTCTGCGAGGAACTCGCCGAAGTGGTCGAACGGCTCACCCCGCGCCGACCCGAGGAGTGATCAGGACGGGCGCGGGCCGCCGGTGTGAGCGACCCGTCGGCGTTGTCAGTGCCAGGACCTAGTTTTGCGCCCATGAGCCGATCCATGCAGGCACTCGCCTACGCACGCCCGTCCGCCCTCAGCTCCTCCCGGGAAGCGCGCCTCCTCGGACTGGAGACCTCCGGCGGACTGACGCCGGTCGGCCCCGAGGCCCACCCGCAGTTCTTCGCCGGGTTCCTGACCTCCCCTCAGGCTGCCGCGCGAGGGCTGTTGGCGGTGGCCGACGTCGCTGCCGCCCGCTACTACCAGCGCACCCTCCGGGCCTCGCTGGACCCGGTCGTCACCGCGAACGGCGACCGGCTGCGGTTCGAGTCCTTCTCCGGCTGCTGCGGAGTGTACGCCCGGCTCGACGTGCTCCCCGAAGGCCTCGACGGCGCGGACACCGGCCACGGAACCACCAACGTCGACGTCAACAACCCGCTGCGCGACGCCCTTTCCCGGCTGACCGGCGACGAACCGCTCCACCTGCGCGTCGGCCCCGACGAGCTCGCCGTCACCACCCTGGACGGGCCGGTCGTGGAGAAGAAGGTGCCGCTGCCCGACCGTTGGCTGCGCGGGTTCGCCGAATCCCAGGTGGTGTCCGCCGGTTTCGACCTGCGCGCCGAGCTGAGCGCGACCGCGGCCGTACGGTTCCTGCGCGGCCTCCCGCGCAGCTCCACCGCCGGCGCCGCCCGCGGACCCCTGTGGGTCGTCCCCGCCGGTACCACCCTGCGGCCCACCACCCGGCCGGTCCCCGGCGCCGTGTGCCTGCCCGGCCCGGAGCGGCTCGCCGCACTCCACCGGGTCCTGCGGTACGCGACGGGGCTGCGCGTGTACGGGCCCGCGGCCCACGGAGGCGCGGCCACCGCCAGTGCCTGGGAGGTCACCCTCCCCGGCATGCGCCTCACGCTCACCCTCTCCCCGGAGCCCGCCCGCGGGTTCTCCGGCGAGGGCGGCGTCCTGGAGGCGCTCGCCACCGACGACGCGGCCGCCGACGCCGAGCTCGTGTCCGTCCTGCTCGCCTGGGAACCCCGCATCGACACGGCCGACCTCGCCGCAGAGTGCGGGCTGGGCCAGGAACGCGTCCGCGCCGCGCTCGCCCGCCTCGGTACCGCCGGCCGGGTGGGGTACGACGCCGCCGAAGCCGCCTACTTCCACCGGGAGCTGCCGTACGACGCACGTCGCGCGGAGCGCCACAACCCCCGGCTGGTCGCCGCCCGCGCCCTGCTCGCCGAGGACTCGGTCCTCCTGCACGCCGACACCACCGCCACCGTCCTCTCCGGGGAACGCCGCTACCAGGTCCGCGAGGCCGCCACCGGGGTGCTGAGCTGCACCTGCAGGTGGTGGGCGGACTACCGCGGCCGCCGCGGTCCGTGCAAGCACGCCCTCGCCGTCCGCATGGCCCGGCGCGCCGCACCCGCATCCGCCACCGACGTCCTCGCCGCCACCGCCGTTCCGGCCGCCGGAGAAACCCGATGAACACCGACACCATCCGCAACGCCGTCCTCGACGCCGTCCACGCAGGCAGCACCGACCGGCTCCCCGGCCTGATCAAGCACCTACCGGCCGCCGAACGCCGTGCCCTCGTCCCCGAACTCACCGTCCTGCGCCGCGAGATCCGCGACTGGGACTGGAGCCGCCGGGCCGACCGCGAGCGGATACGCCCCGCCCTGCTCGTCGCCGGCGCCGGCTGCCACACCGGCGTCGCGGCGGCCGCCTCCTGGATCGCCGCCCGCGAGCTGCGCGAACCGGGCGGATCCCGGAACGGGGCACTGCTCAAGGTGCTCGCCGACCGCGACCCGGCTTGGCTCGGGGACCTCGCCCACCGCCTCGCCGCCCGCGCCGCCACCGTGGAGGACGACTACCACCTCATCCGTGCGCTGCTGCAGCGGGCCCCGGGAGACTGCCCGCCCCCCGTCGGCGACGCGTTCGTGCAGGTCTGGGCCCAGCAGATGACCTTCGGCGGCCACCGGGGGGCCAGCCGTACGCTGCGCCTCGCGCTGCGCGAGGAGCCGTACGTGCGCGAGCTGGTGCCCCGGCTCTTCGAGACGGCCGAGACCCCCGAAGCCCTCGGCTGGTACAGCACTCCCGGCGTCCCCGGCCGCTGGCCCGCGGAGCTCGCCGCCCTCGCAGCCGAGGGGGCCGTCGAGCGGCGGACGTTGCTCGACGGCTGCCTCGCCCGCCTGCTGCGCGGCGGCCGCCCCGCCGAGCTCAGCTTCTTCACCGACCTCCTCGCCGTCCTCGAACCCACCGGGGACGAACAGGCGGAGCGGACCGCGGAATGGATCGCCCTGGCCGCCGACGCGCACTCCCCGCTCGCCGGCCACGCGCAGCAGGTCCTCACCGGCCTGTTCGAAGCCGGACGGCTGCCCGCCGAGCGGCTCGCCGAGATGTCGGCCGCCGTCCTGTTCCGACCGGAGAAGAAGCTCGTACGCGCCCAGCTGGTGCTCCTCGGCAAGGCGCTGCGGCGGCACCACCACGACCGCTTCGTCCTGCTTCCCGCCGTCGCCACCGCCTTCGGCCACGCCGACACCGCGCTCCAGGAACGCGCCCTCAAGCTCGTCGCCGCCCACCTGCGCCCGGAGGACGACGACCTGCGCACCGAACTCGCCTTCCAGGCCGAACTGCTCGGCCCCGCCCACCGGCGCACGGCAGCCGAACTGCTCGGCGCCGTCGCCGACGCCGCCGACAGCGGGACGCCGTACACGGAGACCCTGCCCGCGGCCCCCGTGCGCCGCCGCCCGGACTCCGCCGCGCAGCTGTCGGTCGCCGGGACCGTCGAACTGGTCGCTGCCGTGGTCACGTCCCGGCGGCCGAGCACCGAGGAGTTCGAAACGGCCTTCGACGCCCTCGTCCGCCATGCCCACCGCGACCGGGCCGCACTCGGTGTCGCCCTGAGCCCGGCGCTGGCCGACCGGCCGTGGATCGGCGACGGCGGATACCACGCGGACCCCGAATGGCTGAGGGGGCTGGAGCTGGTCGCCGCGACCGTGATGGGGTACGTCCGCGCGGCCGACGTGCGCGCGCGCCGCGGCCTGATCGACGACCGGTCGGGCCGGGACTGCGCCCACACCGCCATGGCCGCGGTGACCGCTGCCCGGCTGTACGAGGCTGCCGACCGGATCCTGACGGACCCGCTGCCGTTCCTGCTCGCCACGCCGACCGGGGACACGGGCTCCCTGGAACCGTCGGACCTCGTCGCGCGCCTCGCCGCGTACGGACGCCTGGGCGTGCGACCCGGACCCGCCGACTTCGGCCAGGCGCTGCTGCGCGTACGGCGCGACCCGGAGGCCGCCCCGGCGGCCGCGGCCCTCGGCACGCCCGAGGGTGCGCGCCTCGCGGCCTGGCTGACCGGTGCCGGCGAGTCGCCGCGCACGGTCCGCCGCGTCGAGGAGGCGGCACCGCCGCGGCCCGGCTGGTGGTTCGGCCGTACCAGGGACTCGGCGCGGCGGATCACCGTAGACGTCGAGGAGCGGCGAGTACTGGGCGCGGAGTTCCCGGCCGCCTTCCACCGGCTCGGTCGTGCCTTCTCCGGCACCCCCGACCGCTGCTACCACGGGGACGGCTTGGAGCTCGCGCAGCTCGCGGTCCTGCCCGAGGACCGAGAGGCGCAGGCGGTCATGCTGCTGCCCGAGTTGACCGCCTGCGCCACCATCGAGGAACGCGGTGCAGGTCAGCTGCTGTCCCGGCTGGCCGAGATGGGCGGCCCCGCCGGCCCCGTGCTGCACCTGGCGGTGGCCACCGGCCTCGGTGCCCGGCACGCCGAGGACCGGCTGGCGGCGGTGGACGCACTGCTGGTGCTCGCCGCGCGGGAGGAGCTGGACACCGGGCTGCTCGGGCGGGACCTCGCCGAACTGCTCGGCCTGGGCACGGTCAAGCCCAACCGGCTCGCCGACGCGTTGCGCACGACCGCCGGTACGGGCGCGTACGCGACCACCTGGGCGGTGCTCGCCGGGGCGCTGCCGGCCCTGCTGGTGGACGGCGGCGTGCGCGGGGCGGGGGAAGTGCTGGCCGTGGCCGCCGAATGCGTGGAAGCCTGCGGCGCTGCGGGGCCGGAGCCCGCAGGACTGGCCGGGGCCGCCGGGCGGAGCGGCTCGTCGCAGCTGGTCGCCCAGGCCAAGCGGCTGCGGACGGCGCTCGCGGCGGCGGGCCCTGCCGCGCAGGGTGCCTGACCCGGGGGCGGGACGGGCGCGGCCGCTTGACGGGAGGTCGGGCGTCCGGCCCCGGAACGGGGTCCGCCCGGCAGCGGACGATCGCTGCCGGGCGGAAAAGGGCGGAGGGAGCGGCCTCAGCCCTTGGGGACGCGGATGACGACGGTGCTGCACACCTTGTCGGCGAAGGTCTGCTTCTTGTCGTCCCACAGCGGCCACAGCCAGCCGATGTAGCAGGCCAGGCTGTCGAGCATGTGGGCCAGCCTGCGGACGAACGCCATGCCGAAGCCGAGGGTGTTGCCGTCGGACTCGCGGCGGACGCTGATGCCGACGATCTTCTTGCCGATGGTCTGGCCGGTGGAGCCCTCGCGGTACAGCTGGAAGACGCCCATCGCGAACGCGTACAGGACGCCGATCGTGAAGAAGATGCCGGGCTGGGCGTTCGCCGGGTCCGAGGCGGTGGCGAGGTCGATGAAGCCGAGGGCGTACATGGGGCCGGCGATGATCAGGGCGTCGAGCAGGAGCCCGCCGAACCGCAGGCCCCAGTGGGCGAGCTCGGGCATCCCGGCGCCGGGCATGCCCGGCATGCCCGGGGCGGGGTAGCCCGGGTAGGGGGCGGCCGGCTGCTGCGGGTAGCCGTACTGCGGCGGGACGCCCTGAGCGGGCTGCTGCGGGTAGCCGTACTGCGGGGGCACGCCCTGGGGAGCCTGCTGCGGGTAACCGGGCTGACCCTGCGGGGGCTGCTGGCCGTACGGGTTGTTCGGGTCGCCGAAGCTCATGGCGAAATCTCTCCGGTGTCGGAAATGGGGACGATGCGGGCCGAGTCGAGGAACGATGCCATTTGACCGGTTTGCCCCCCGTGAGCAGCCGCGATGTTGCGGCCAACATCGTTGTCGTTCAATCGACCGCTTGTCCAATCGGTGAGTCTCGGCCAATTTCGCCCGGCGGGTGCGCAGGTGCGCAAAGAGGGTGGCCGAATCCGATGTGCGCGATTCCCGGGGCTATCCGACTCGGTGGTAACTTCCGCGAGTTGATCTTGCCGGTGGCCCGGTCTGTGGCACGGCGATCCCTCGTTCAAGGAAGTCACATTGCACCGCCATTCCCTTTTGCGTACCTCCGCCCTCGCCACAGGTGCAGCCGTATCGGCAGCCGTCCTGGCCCTGTTCCCCGCGGTGCCCGCGGTGGCCGCGCCCGCAGCGGACGGCACCCCGGCACCCCACCTCGACGCCGTCGAGCAGATGCTCCGCCAGGTGTCCCCCGGGCTCGAAGGCCAGGTGTGGGAGCGGACGAGGGGCAACACCTTGGACGCTTCCACGGCGGGCGGCGCCGACTGGCTGCTGCAGACCCCCGGCTGCTGGGGCGACAACACGTGCGCGACCCGCCCCGGAACGCAGCGCCTGCTGGCCAAAATGACGGAGAACATCTCCCAGGCGACGAAGACGGTCGACATATCGACCCTCGCGCCCTTCCCCAACGGCGCGTTCCAGGACGCGATCGTCGCGGGCCTGAAGTCCTCGGCCGGGCGCGGGAACAAGCTCAAGGTGCGCATCCTCGTCGGCGCCGCCCCCGTCTACCACCTGAACGTGGTGCCCTCGAAGTACCGGGACGAACTGGTCGCCAAGCTCGGCCCGGACGCCGCCCGCGTGGACCTCAACGTCGCCTCGACGACCACCTCGAAGACGGCGTTCTCCTGGAACCACTCCAAGATCCTGCTCGTTGACGGCCAGTCCGTCATCACCGGCGGCATCAACAATTGGAAGGACGACTACACGGAGACCACCCACCCGGTCGCCGACGTCGACCTCGCGCTGCGCGGGCCCGCGGCCGCCTCGGCCGGTCGGTACCTGGACGAGCTGTGGTCCTGGACCTGCCAGAACCGGAGCAACTTCGCCAGCGTCTGGTTCGCCTCCTCCAACGGAGCCGCCTGCATGCCCGCGCTGGCCAAGGACCACCCGGCGCCGGCGCCGGCGCCCGCGCAGGACCAGGGGGACGGCGTGCCCGCCATCGCCGTCGGCGGCCTCGGCGTCGGCATCAAGCGGAACGACCCGACGTCCACGTTCCGGCCCGCCCTGCCCAGCGCCCCCGACACCAAGTGCGTCGTCGGCCTGCACGACAACACCAACGCCGACCGCGACTACGACACCGTCAATCCGGAGGAGAGCGCCCTGCGGACACTGATCTCCAGTGCGAACGCGCACATCGAGATCTCCCAGCAGGACATGAACGCGACCTGCCCGCCGCTGCCCCGCTACGACATCCGGGTCTACGACGCCCTCGCCGCGAAGATGGCCGCCGGCGTGAAGGTCCGCATCGTCGTCAGCGATCCCGAGAACCGCGGCGCCGTGGGCAGCGGCGGCTACTCGCAGATCAAGTCGCTGTCGGAGATCAGCGACACCCTCCGCGACCGCCTCGCGCTGCTGACCGGCGACCAGGGCAAGGCCCGTGCCGCGATGTGCTCCAACCTCCAGCTGGCCACGTTCCGCAGTGCGCACAGCCCGAAGTGGGCGGACGGTCGCCCGTACGCGCAGCACCACAAGCTGGTCTCGGTGGACGGTTCGGCCTTCTACATCGGCTCGAAGAACCTCTACCCGGCGTGGCTCCAGGACTTCGGCTACATCGTGGAGAGCCCCGCCGCGGCCGGGCAGCTGAACGAGGAGCTGCTCGCCCCGCAGTGGCAGTACTCCCGTGCGACCGCCACGGTCGACCACGAGCGCGGCATCTGCCAGGCCTGATCCGCGCGCGAACGGACCCGCCCCCGGCCGTGTTCGGGCCGGGGGCGGGTCACGTCGTACCGCGTCGCGCCGGGGGCTGGCGCCGGGTCAGCGGAACAGCATGGAGGCGTCGCCCGCCGCGGTGGTGACCGAGCCGGGGCACAGGAAGCTGCCCGAGACCTTGGCCGCGGTGAAGGCCTGGTTGACGTATTTGCGGGTGGACCCGTCCCGGTTCCAGGTGATGTTGGAGGCCTTGTAGCGGCAGGAGATGAAGCTCTGCCTGCCGGTGATGTCGATGACGTCCGTCTTCGCGGTGCCGGCGGCGTCGTCGAAGGTGAAGACGGGGTTGTTGTTGAGGGCGGCGGTGATGCCGCCGCCGCAGCTCAGGTTGCCCCCGGGGGTGTTGATGGTCGTGCGGTCGACGGTCAGCGTGCTCGGGGGGTTGGCGCTGGTGTGTGCGTTGGTCCAGGTGCAGGCGTTGCCCGCGACCACGATGGTTCCGTCGAGCCGCTGCTCGGCCGAGGGGCCGAGGGCGCTCGCCGGTACGGCGCTGCCGACGAGCAGCGCGGCCGCCAGGGCGGTCACGCCCGGCCAGATGGAGGTCTTCATGCTGGAGCTCCTCTTCGCCACGTCCTGTGGGGGTGTGAAGCGGGGCCTGGGTGGGCCACGCCGGCGTGCACCCGGCGGGCGGAGGCGGTGTCCGCGTACCGGCCGGGGGAGAGAGCTGGTGCGGCGTACGCCACGGAAGGTCCCACGAGGGCCTTCAAATGTCAGGAGCATGCCAGGAATTTGGCCGGATCGGTTCCGTCGGCCACCCTCCCGCCACCCGGGGCACCAGCACAACTCGGCTGCATGATGGGGCATTCGACCAGTGCTCACGAGGACTTCACATGACCCAGCAAGCGTCTGCCGCCCCCCCCGCTTACCTGCCCCTTCGACGAGTCGTTCGCCACCGACCCGCACGCGGTCCACGCCCGGTTGCGCGACGCCGGGCCGGTGCACCGCATCGCGCTGCCCGACGGCTCTCCCGTATGGCTCGTCACCCGTGAGGCGGAGGGGCGCAGCGGGCTCTCGGACCCGCGGCTTTCGGTCAACAAGCGGCATTCCACGACCGGGTTCAGCGGGTTCTCCCTGCCGCCCGCCCTCGACCGCAACCTGCTGAACGTCGACCCCGAGGACCATCTGCGCCTGCGCCGTCTGGTGTCCCAGGCCTTCACCCCGCGCCACGCCGAACGCCTGCGCGCCGGCATCCAGGCCTGCGTCGACGACCTCGTGGCACGGCTCGCGGACCGGATCGCCGCCGAGGGCGAAGCCGACCTGGTGGCGGAGCTCGCCCACCCGCTGCCCCTGCGGGTCATCGGCGCGCTGCTCCGGGTACCGGGAGCCGACCAGGAGCGGTTCGCCGCCTGGGTCGCCTCGATGCTCGCCCCGCGCTCGCGCGAGGACGTCGTGGCCGCGGTCGGCGCCGTCCACCGGTTCCTCGCCGACCTCGTGGCCGAGCGGCGCGCGCACCCCGGCGAGGACCTGCTCTCCGACCTGATCGCCGCCCGTGACGAGGGCGACCGCCTCACCGAGGACGAACTCGTCTCCCTCGCGTTCCTGATCCTCATGGCCGGCAGCGAGACCGTCCAGCACGTCATCAGCGCCGGAGCGCTCACCCTGATGACCCACCCGGACCAGTCGGCCGCCCTTCGCGCGGACCCCGGCCTGCTCCCCGGAGCCGTCGAGGAGCTGCTGCGCCACACCTCCCCCCACCAGACGGCGATCCGTCGCTTCCCCACCGAGCCCGTGGAGATCGGCGGCGTCCGGATCCCAGCCGGCGACACGGTGCTGTTCGGCCTCGCGTCCGCGCACCGGGACCCGGCCCGCTACCCGGACCCGGACCGCTTCGACCCCACCCGCCCGGACAAGGCCCACCTCGCGCTCGGCCACGGCCCGCACTACTGCCTGGGCGCCCCGCTGGCCCGCCTCCAGATCGGCGTCGCGCTGGGCACCCTCCTGGAACGGCTCCCGGACCTCCGCCCGGCCCGTCCGCTCGCCGGACTCCCGTGGGCCGCCACGTTCCGCTTCCACGCCCTTCGGGCCCTGCCGGTGACCTGCCGCCCGTAGGCCGGACGGCCCGCACGTACGCCGGACGCCGGCCGTGCACCCGTACGGCAGCGGGCCGGTGAGTCAGCCGCGCGTGAGTCCGATGGCGGACGGCGGGCCCGCGTGCGGATGCGGGCCCGCCCGTCCCGTCGGAGGCTGGGCGCATGCACCATGCGCCGATCGTCGTCCACCGGATCGCGCCCGCGGGCGGCCGCCGGGTCTCGCTGCGGGCCGAGGGACAGGACTCCATCCTGGGCCTGGCCCGCAGCGACGCCGACGTCATCGAGTTCCTGCGCCGGGCCGGCGTACCCGATCCCGACGACCTCGTCCTCGGCGACTCCCCACTGATCGAATGGATGACCGACGATCCGCACGCCTACGAGGCGGAGCCCTCGGACACCGACATCCCCTGAGTCAGCGCCCCGCACCGGGCGAGTGCCCTGCGGCACCATGGGTGGGTGGGCGGCGACACGGTGCGCCGCCGGCGCCCCGACCGGAGGACCCGCAGGAGAGAAGGGGAGCCGATGCTGAAGGACTTCGCCGATCTGTCCACGCCGCTCGTCGCCGACGCGTGCGTGCGCACCGGCCTGCCGTTGCGCGTCGCGCCGCCCGGCATCGGCTCGGTCGCCACCGGGCACCGGATCGCGGGGCCGGCGCTGCCGGTACGCCACTACGGCAGCGTCGACGTGTTCCTGGAGGCGTTGGACGCCGGCCGGCCCGGCGACGTGCTCGTCATCGACAACGGCGGCCGCACCGACGAGGCCTGCGTCGGCGACCTGGCCGTCCTGGAGGCCGCGCAGGCCGGCCTGACGGGCGTGGCGGTGTGGGGGCTGCACCGTGACACGCCGGAGCTGGCGGAGATCGGCCTGCCCGTCTTCAGCTACGGATCCCTCCCGGCCGGTCCCGTACGGCTGGACGAGCGGGAGCCGGAGGCGCTGGCCAGCGCCCGGTTCGGGGCGCACCTGGTGACCGCCGGGGACCTCGTCTTCGGTGATGCGGACGGGGTGTTGTTCCTCGCTGCCGAGCGGGTGGAGGAGGTGCTGGACGCGGCCCGGCGGATCCGGGACGTCGAGCGGGAGCAGGCCCGCAGGATCCGCACGAGCGACAGCCTCCGCCGGCAGACGGCCTTCGGCGATTACCTGGTGCTGCGTGAGGCGGACCCGTCGTACACCTTCCGCCGGCACCTGCGGCGGATCGGTGGCGCCATCGAGGAGTAGGGAGCAGAGCGGCCGGATCGCGGCGTGCCGGGGGTGCGGGACCGGCTAGGATGCACCGCCACCGATCGAGGAGGAACGCGTGTCCGCTGCGTCGAGCTATGCGTCCGGGGTCTGTGAAGTGCCGCTGCTGGGCGACACGATCGGAGAGAACCTGGACCGCACCGTACGCCGCTTCCCCGGCCGTGACGCGCTCGTCGAGTCCGCCACCGGGCGCCGTTGGACGTACGCGGAGTTCGCGGCCGATGTCGACGCCCTCGCCCTCGGCCTGCTCGGTCTCGGCATCGCCAAGGGTGACCGCGTCGGCATCTGGGCCCCCAACCGTGCCGAGTGGACGCTCGTGCAGTACGCCACGGCCAGGCTCGGCGCGATCCTCGTCACCGTGAACCCGGCGTACCGGGCCCACGAGTTGGAGTACGTGCTGCGGCAGTCGGGGATGCGGATGCTGGTCGCCGCGGACCGCTTCAAGACCTCCGACTACGCCGCCATGATCGAGGAAGTGCGGCCGACCTGCCCGGAGTTGGAGTTCACCGTCCTGCTCGACGGGCCCGACTGGGCCGCCCTGCTGGAGCGCGGCCGGTGCGGCGATCCTGCCGAACTGGCGTGCGCGGGAGCGCAACTGAGCCCGGACGACCCGGTGAACATCCAGTACACGTCGGGGACCACCGGATTCCCGAAGGGTGCGACGCTGTCGCACCACAACATCCTCAACAATGGTTTCTTCGTGGGTGAGTTGTGTCGCTACACCGAGCAGGACCGGGTGTGCATCCCGGTCCCGCTCTACCACTGTTTTGGCATGGTCATGGCCAATTTGGCCTGTACGAGCCACGGCGCGACGATGGTGATCCCCGCCCCCTCCTTCGACCCGGCGGCCACCCTGGCCGCGGTCGAGGCCGAGCGGTGCACCTCGCTGTACGGCGTCCCCACCATGTTCATCGCCGAGTTGGCCGACCCGGGTTTCGCCCGGTACGACCTGTCCAGCCTGCGGACCGGCATCATGGCCGGCTCGCCCTGCCCGGTCGAGGTGATGAAGGAGGTCATCGACCGCATGGGCATGGCCGAAGTGTCGATCTGCTACGGGATGACGGAGACCTCCCCGGTATCGACGCAAACCCGCGCCGACGACTCCCTCGAACGCCGGGTCTCCACGGTGGGCCGGGTCGGCCCGCACCTGGAGGTCAAGGTCGTCGACCCGCAGACCGGCCGGACCGTGCCGCGCGGCGAGCCGGGGGAGCTGTGCACGCGCGGCTACTCGGTGATGCTCGGCTACTGGGGCGAACCGGAGCGCACCGCCGAGGCGGTCGACGCGGCGCGCTGGATGCACACCGGGGACCTGGCGGTCATGGACGACGACGGCTACCTGAGCATCACCGGCCGGATCAAGGACATGGTGATCCGGGGCGGGGAGAACGTGTACCCGCGGGAGGTCGAGGAGTTCCTCCACGCCCACCCGGACGTGCTGGACGTCCAGGTCATCGGCGTCCCCGACGCCAAGTACGGGGAGGAACTGATGGCTTGGGTGCGGATGCGCGACGGCGCCGCGCCGCTGACCGCGGAAGCCGTCCGCGCGTACTGCGACGGACGGCTGGCCCGCTTCAAGATCCCGCGCTACGTCCACGTGGTGGAGGAGTTCCCGATGACGGTCACCGGGAAGATCCGCAAGGTCGAGATGCGCGAGGTGGCCGCCCGCCTGCTGGACCTCCCCGTGTGACGCGATCGGTGCGGCTGCCACGCGCGCCACGCGCGCCACGCCACGCGCGGCGGACGGAGCAGGAGGTGGTCAGTCGCGCGGCGACAGCTCGGCCATGGTGTTCCAGCCCTGGCCGGGCACCTCGACGTGGATGATCTCCGGCCGGGTGGCGATGGCGCGGGCCATCGTCTCCATCCCGGCCTTGAAGTGGTCGGAGGCGACGTGCGCGGCGCCCGCCTCGGCGTCGGTGAAGCCCTCCAGGAGCGTGTACTTGGTGGGGTCGTCGACGCTGCGCGACCAGTCGTAGAAGAGGTTGCCCGGCTCGTTGCGGGTGGCCTGGGTGAAGTCGTCGACGATCGTGAGCCAGTCGTCGCTGAACTCGGGACGGACGTCGAACCTGACGGCGATGAAGATCATGCGGTCAGCCTGGCAGGCGGAGCCCGGGCCGCGCACCCCGACGGGCCCGTATTCCGGCATCGTCGGAAACTCCGCGCGGCCCGGCGTCAGCGGGCGCCCAGGATCCGCACCTCTTCGGCGGTCCGGACGAGGGCGGTGTGGACCTCCCCCGTCCGCTGCCGGAACTCCGCGGTCGGCAGCGACACCGACAGGGCGTGCACCGCGTCGCCGTCACCGCCCCCGCCCCCGCCCGCACCTCGCGGCAGGGCGACCGCCATACAGGTGTACGCGGGATCGGCCTCCCCGACCGACACGGCGAAGCCCTGCCCCCGTACCCGGGACAGCTCCGCCTCCAGCACGTCGGCGCGGGTGATGGTGGCCCCGGTCAGCCGGGCCATCCCGTGCTCGGCCAGGTACCGCCGCAGCGTCGGCCGCGGCAGCTCGGCCAGCAGCGCCTTCCCGTGCGCGGTCGCATGGGCGCGGGTCTCCCGCCCCGGGGTGAACGGGTTGCCGGTGTCCGTGACCGGCGCCGTCGTGTCGACCACCGTGATCAGACCGCCCCGGTAGGCGGTGTAGTACGCCTCGGCGCCGGTGGCGCGGCGCAGCCGGGCCAGCACATCGGCCAGGCGCGGGGCCGGCTCCAGCTGCCGCAGCAGGCTCCGGTGCAGCCCGGGGATCGTGGGCCCCAACACGTACCCCTGCGCGGTGCGCACCAGGTAGCCGCGCCCGGTGAGCGGCGCCAGCAGGTGGTAGGCCGTGGACAGCGAGCACTCCAGCCGGCGCGCCAGGGCCTTGGCGCTCACCGGTCCGCCACCCGAGTCGGCGACGGCGTCGAGGATCGCCAGTGCACGGTCGACGGACTGCGGACCGGTACCGGGACCGGTGTGCGGCATGACGGGTTCCCCGGGGTGACTGGACGACGGGACGGACGTACGAGCCTACGGCGCCCGGCGGCGTTCATCGAACGTTGACCGCCTGCAAAGGAGCACAGGGCAGAGTCGCGGCATGGACAGCGAACGCACCTGCGACACCACGGCCGCACCGCACGGCACCGGCACGTCTCCGGACCTCACCGGCATCCGGCTGGCCCACCGGGCGATGCTCGCCGACATCGACCGCCTCGCCGGGCTGCTCGCCGGACTCGCCTCGGCCGGGCGGCCGGTGCCCGCGGGGCGGGCCGCCGCCATCGCCGCGTACGTGCACCGCCACCACGCCGTCGTACGGGGTCACCACCGCGGCGAGGACCGCATGCTCTGGCCGCTGGTCCTCGACGCCGTACCGGACGCGGCCGACACGGTCGCCGGCCTGGTCCGCTTCGCCGACGACCACGAGGCGCTCGACGCCCTCCAGGCCGCCTGCGGGACGGCCGCGGACCGCTTCGCCGCCGATCCGGACGGCCACGTACGGGAACTGGCGGGCCTCCTCGCCCGGCAGCGGGACCTCCTCGCCCGGCACGTCGCGGCCGAGGAGGAGCACCTCTTCCCGCTGATCAACGGCCGGGTGCCCGGAGCCGCGTACGCCGCCGCCGAGGCCGGCATCCGCTCCGCGGACCGCTCGGCGGACCCGGAGTGGGCCCGCGGCTGGCTGCTCAGCCACGCCACCCCCGGCGAACTGCACCGGCTGCTGCCCGGCGCGGCGGACCCCGCCGCCGTACGGCCGCTGCTGCGCGCGTACGCCGACGAGGCGGAGGCCGTCTTCGCGTGCTGACGCCACACGAACGGGCGGCGCGGCCGGTGGCACGACCGGCCGGTGCCTCAGGTCCGCAGGTACGAAGCCCCGTTCACGTCCAGGACCGCCCCTGAGGACCAGGCCGCCTCGGGCGAGGCCAGGTACAGGACGGCGGAGGCGACCTCCTCGGGCGCGGCGACCCGACCGAAGGGGCTCTGCGCGGCGATCCGCTCCCCCTCGGGGGAGGCGAGGCGGTCCGCGACCCGCTCGGTGGCGACGAAGCCCGGCGCCACCGAGGCGACCACGATGCCGTGGGGCGCGAGCGAGACCGCCAGCGACTGGCCGAAGGCGTGCAGCGCGGCCTTGGTGGCGCCGTACGCGGGATGGTCGGGCTCCCCGCGGAACGCGCCGCGCGAGCCGACGTTCACGATGTGCCCCGGCCGGCCCCCGTCGATCATGTGGCGGGCGACGCAGTAACTGACGTTGACGGTGCCGAACAGGTTCACCGCCGCCGTGCGCTGCCAGGCCTCCTGCCAGTCCGCGTAAGACGTCGTGGGCAGGGGGTGCCGCACCGCGACCGCCGCATTGTTCACCAGCACGTCCGTCCCGCCCAGCGCCTCGTCCGCCTCGGCGACCAGGGCTTCGACCCGGGCGGCGTCGGTGAGGTCGCCCTCGACGAGCACGTGCCCGTCCCCGGGCAGCGCGGCCAGCGTGTCGAGCGCGTCGGCGTTCCGGGCCGAGCAGTGCACGGCCACCCGGTCGCCCCGCCGGGCGAACGCGGCCGCCACCGCCCGGCCGATGCCCCGGGACGCGCCGGTGACCAGGACCCCGCGGCTCATCGGGCGAACACCTGCCCCTCGTCCAGGAACGCCTTGAACTCCAGCGCGTTGCCCGCCGGATCGTGCAGGAACATCGTCCACTGCTCGGCCGGCTCCCCGGCGAAACGGACCCCCGGCTCGACGGCGAACACCGTCCCGGCCGCCCGCAACCGCCCTGACAGCGCGTGGAACTCGGGTACGGAGAGCAGCAGCCCGAAGTGCGGTACGGGGAACCGGTGTCCGTCGACGACGCCGTGCGCGCCGGAAGCGGGGGCGGTGTCGCGGGGCTGGAGGTGCGTGACCAGCTGGTGCCCGTGGAAGTCCCAGTCGATCCAGGAGTCGGTGGACCGGCCCTCCGCCAGTCCGAGCGTGCCGCCGTAGAACTCCCGGGCCCTCGTCAGATCGTCGACGGGTACGGCGAGATGGAAGCCGGGTCGGCCCATCACGGGCTCCTTTCCGCTGGGTTGCGCCCCGACTTTGACCCGCACGATGTCCGAATGTCAACATTCGACCATGGACACGAGAGGGATCGCGCCAGGCGCGGACGGTATGGGGCCGGCCCGGCGCCGCGGCCTGGCCGACGAGGCCGCGGACCGGATCCGCGAGGCGATCCTCGCCGGGCGGTTCGCCCCGGGCGCAGCGCTGCGCGAGGTCGAGCTCGCCCAGGCGCTGGACATCAGCAGGGGATCGGTGCGCGAGGGCCTGTCCGTGCTCGCACGCGAAGGGCTGGTCCGCAGTGCGTGGCACCGGGGCACGAAGGTCATCGACGTCACGGCCGACGAGGCGCAGGACCTGTACGCGGTGAGGGCGGCGCTCGAACGCCTCGCCACCCGCCTCGCCGCCGAACGGGCCACCGGGGCCGACACGGTCGAGCTCGACGCACTGGTCGACACGATGGCGCAGGAGCTCGCCCGGGGCGCGCAGGGCCCCCGCCTCCTCGCCCTCGACCTGGACTTCCACGACCGGATCTACCGGATCGCCGGCAACAGCCGCCTGTACGACGGCTGGGCGGCCATCCGCTCCCAGGTCCACCTCTACCAGCTGACGCGGGTCCGGCTCGGACACGACGGCTACCGCGCGGCCGTCGTCGCAGAACACCGCGAGCTGGTCCGGCTGCTGCGCACGGGGGATGCGCAGGCGGCCCAGGAGGCCGCGGAGGACCACGTCCTGGCGGCCTGCCGCGAACTCACCCGGCGCCTGACGCCCCGCACCGCCTGACGCCCCGCACCGCCTGACGCCCCGACCCGCACTGCACCGTGCGGCCCGCCCGGCACCCGACCACCAACGCCCACGGCCGACCGCCCGCCGCCCCGCTGCTCCGCCCCTCGCCGAGGCCGCCGGTGTCGGCCGGCGGGCGTCGTGCGGATCGGTCTCGCTCTCGGTCTCGGTCTCGGTGTCGACTGCTGCGGGTGGTGCCGTGCGCGGGCGACGGGCCGCGGTCCGGTAGGAGATGACGCGGGGCGGGTTCCGCGGCTGCGTGCTGCCGTGGGGTTCGTCCCCGGTGCGGCCGACGGGGTGCATCCGGCGGGTGCTTCCGGGACCCGCGCCGACTGCTGCGGACGGCCCCGCGCGCCGGACCTGCCCCTGGCCGGCGGCACCAGTCCGGCCGGCGCCGAGTCGGCGGCCCTGCGCGGCGTCCGGGGATTGCCGGTGCGGCCCGCTGGCTGCGTGGGCGTCGGTCCTGGGGGCGGTCGCCGGGATTCCGGGCGGCGGATGCGACCCGGAGCGGGGGCGAGCGAGCGGGAGCCGCTGCCGAGGGTGACGGACCTGCCGGCGCCCGGGGGCACGAACCGGTGCGACGTCGTGCCGGCACCGGGCGCGGCCGGAAACGGACCCCGGCCGCTCGGCTCCGCCGCCGGCGGTGTTTGCCGCCAGACCTGCCGGAGCCCGGCAGCGCGCATCGGTGCGGCGCTGTGCCGGCTCGGCCAGAACACGGCCGGTAGGGCTGCGGCCGTGGGACTACGGTGCCGGACGGCGTGCGGAGCACGTGCGGACCCGACCCGGCTCCCACGGTTCCCCGGGTGGCCCGCTGCCCGGGGCCGGAGCGGTGCCGGTCACGCCGCGCAGCGGGCGGTCGCCCCCTCCTCGGTCAGGGGCGGAAGGCCTTGCCGCGGACCGTGTCGTGAACCGTGTTGCCGGTGATCGTGCCGTCCTCCCCGTTGAGGGTCACGGCGTGGCGGACGCCGTCGGGGCCGAGGACCACCGCCAGCCAGGCGCTCTTGCCGCCCTCCTGGGGCACCGCCCGCAGTGCCTCGACCTTGCCGCCCTGCACGGCGGCAGCGGCCTTCTCCACGGCCTGGGCGGCCGGCAGCGCGGGCAGGGGAACCGGAGCCTTGACGGCGCCGCCACGGTCCCCCTTCACCCCCGGTATCGGCCAGCCGCGCTCACCGTCGACCGCGGGCGGCTCGCCGCCCCGGAACCGCTTCTGCGCGAACGGGCCGTCCACCGGACCCTCCCCGTGGCGCTGGTGTGCACGGACTTCCGCGGCGAACTTCCCCCGCGCGTGCTCCCGGTGGTCGTGGTGCCCCGCCGCCACGGCGACGGCCGCCGCCGCAGCGCCGCCGACCGCCGCGACCACCCCGAGCGCCACCCACCGCGTACGCCCTTCGCGGACCAGCCGGGCCATCCGGCCGCGGCTCTGCGCCGCCGGGTCGGCCTTCGTCTCACCCGCATCCGTCGGGGACGCGGCGGGCTGGGGGCTGGACTGAGTCATGTGACTGCTCCTCGCGTTCTCCGGGCACCCTGCCCGGCTCGCCGGATCCTGCACCGACGATGCTGAAGCCCCGCTGAAGCCGGCTGAAGACCTCTTCAGCAATCCGCGGCGGCGACCTGAGAACCTTGTCCCCATGCGCGTACTGGTGGTCGAGGACGAGCGGCGACTGGCCGCTGCCCTGCAGCGTGGCCTGCAGGCGGAGGGCTTTTCGGTCGACGTCGCCCACGACGGCCTCGACGGCCTCTGGCTGGCGTGCGAGCACGACTACGACGCCATCGTGCTCGACATCATGCTGCCCGGCCTCAACGGCTACCGGGTCTGCGCCCGGCTGCGGGCGAGCGGCTGCGAGTCCGGCATCCTCATGCTCACCGCCAAGGACGGCGAGTACGACGAGGCCGAGGCCCTCGACACCGGTGCGGACGACTTCCTCTCCAAGCCGTTCTCGTACGTCGTCCTCGTCGCCCGGCTGCGCGCCCTCGTCCGGCGCACCGGCCGCCGCAGCCCCCAGGTCATGGAGCTCGGCGACCTGGTCATCGACCCGGCCCGGCAGCGCTGCACCCGCGGGGGCGCCGAGGCCCGGCTGACGTCGCGGGAGTTCGCGGTCCTGGAGTACCTGGCCCGACGGGCCGGGGAGGTGGTCCCCAAACGGGACATATTGGAGAACGTGTGGGACGCCGCGTACGAGGGCGACCTGAACGTCGTCGAGGTCCACGTCAGTGCCCTGCGCCGGAAGATCGACGCCCCCTTCGGTCGGGCCGCGGTGGAGACCGTCCGCGGAGCGGGCTACCGGCTGGCGGCAGACGGTGGCTGAACCCGACCCGACGGGCGGCCCCCGCTCCGACCCGGCGAGCGACTGCGACCGCGCCCCCGCGAGCGACCGCGACCGCGCCCCCGCGAGCGGCGCCGGCCCTGCCCCCGCGAGCGGCGCCGGGCGCGCACTCCGCGGC